>JBBQUC010000609.1:0-1510 GCA_038212815.1 Cytophagales bacterium | reverse complement strand
GACCTGCGCGGCAACAGAGTATCGACCGCCACTCTGAGCCGGTTTGAGGGCGATATTGAGAAAGATCGGGTGCGGGGTAAACTCAACGGGGGCGGCACACCCGTCACCATCTCCGCCAGCAGCGGCAGCGTAACGCTAAATTAATGGCCTGACTGCTCAGTAGTCAACTATAGTCCCAATTAGCTACCTGCTGATTGGGGCTTTTTCTTACGGCAGGTTTTGCACCAAAACGCCGGTTGCGTCGTTACGGAGTTAGGTCTTTTTCCCGGCTTTATCAGCATGAAATTTTTCAGAAAATCTACGCTTTGGCTGCTCATCCTGGCCAGCAGCCTAACCCTCACGAATTGTAAGAAAACCGAAACCGATGCCATCCAGCCGCAGAACACCACGCTGGTCAGCAGTACCCTCATCGGTCAGTTTACGAAAGCCCAGTTAACAACCCGGATCAAGAGTGCCGGGCTGGGGAGCCAGGTGGATGCGTTTCTGGCTCTGTTGCTTCAGCGCGACATTAAAGCCTACCGGATTGTGTATAAAACCAAAAACACCGATGGCAGCACCATCAATGCCTCTGGTGCGCTGATTGTACCCGTTGCTGTTGGCACCGAAACGTTTGCGATGGTGAGTCAGCAGCACGGCACCATTACGAGCGATGATATGGCCCCTTCCAATTTTGGCGAAGCCAGCGAAGCGGGTTCCATTGGGTCTCTGTTTGCCTCGACGGGCTACATCATCTCCAGTCCCGATTACATTGGCTTCGGCGAGTCGAAGAGTTTACCCCACCCGTATTTGCACCGGCAAACCCAGGCATCAGCCAGTTTGGACATGCTACGGGCCTCTAAAGAATTTCTGGCGCAGAACAGTGTGAAGTGGGACAACCGTGTGTTTCTGACCGGCTACTCGCAGGGTGGTTTTGCTACCATGTCGCTGCTGAAAATGATGGAAGAAGAGTTTCCGAATGAGTTTACCATTACGGCGGCTACCTGCGGGGCAGGGCCATACAATGTGGAGGGGTTTATGCAGGATTTGGTGAATAAAGACACCCACGGCATTGCCGCCTACAACAACCTGTACATTGCCGTACTGCAAACCTATAATCGCGTTTATGCCCTGAATCGGGCCATGAGTTTCTATTTTAAAGAACCCTACGCCACCGAAGTGCAGGCCAACGGCAACAAGTCGAACGTGAACGTCAGCATCAATAAAGCCTTTACCGATGCCTTTCGGAATGGCCTGAACAGCGGCACCGACACCGATCTTCTGAAAGCCGTGCGCGATAATAACGTCTATGACTGGCGGCCCCGAACACCCCTGCAACTCTATCACGGCACCGCCGACCAGCAGGTTTTTTACCGCAACTCGACCGATGCGCTGGCGGCCATGAAAGCACGCGGGGCCACCAATGTGGAGCTAATCTCGATACCAGGTACAGATCATGGCCCGGCTATTCAGGACTATGTGACCGGCACCTACACGTTTTTTAGTAGCAAACGATAAAGTTATAGAAACTGTC
>JBBQUC010000608.1:0-1654 GCA_038212815.1 Cytophagales bacterium | reverse complement strand
AACAATCCTACAACAAGTGGTGGTTTAACCCGGAATCTTGTGTTTTGATCTGATTGCTAAAGTACTCATAATCAGTGTTATTCGATCATATGAGACCATATGAAACCAATTTTTTAAGGACTGAAAATCCTTGTGTCGGCGGTTCGATTCCGTCCATCACCACCGTGAAGGGTTTTCCGCCCGCTTGAAGCCTTCCCCACCAGGAAGGCTTTTTTGTTTGGACTAAAGCTAATCGAAACGGGGCGGTTCATAGATATAACGAGTGAAACAGGGAGCCTGGCTCAAAATTAGTATGCACGCATACTAATTTTGAGCCAGGCAAATATACGGCATCAGTGGTGGCCGCCAAACCGTAATTTGGGGTAATTTTGACCTTGCCGTATCTCTACCTCCGCCCGAAAACATGCCCCGATTAGCCTACCTGCCCCATTTCCTGGCGGTCATTGCTTTTTGCCTGCCCTATTCGGCATGGGGAGTCAGCGATAGCACGGGCATAGCTATCGCGCCAATCAGCCGCACCGCTGTTGCCAATCAGGCTGACTCACTAGCTGGGTTTATGCCTGCCGCTCTCGGGGATTCTACCACGACCCCCGCCTCCGATACGTTACCGTTAAGCACCATGCGGTTTCGGCGGGCAGTGCTGGCGGGGTCGTCGGTACTAACGCTGGGGTCTACCTATGGCTACCTGAAACTGCGCTGGTGGAGCGACGGATACACCAATTTTCATTTCGATGATGGCCGCGATTTTCGCTATGCCAGTAATGTTGACAAATTGGGCCACTTTTTGGGCGGGGCCTTCACGGCAGATGCTTACTACGCCGGTTTCCGGTGGGCGGGGGTATCCCAACGCCGCGCCGAATGGTACGCCTTTGGCACTACAGTACTGGTGCAGCTTTGCATTGAATTTAAAGATGGTTACGCTCCTACCTACGGTTTCAGTTGGGCCGACGTGACAGCGGGTACGCTGGGCGGTTTCTGGCCCATGTTGCAACATCGGTCGCCATTTCTGGCCGAGTCGCAACTAAAAATTAGCTACTGGAAACGCACCAACAAATACTGGGACCACCGGGGCATTGTGGATATACCCGCGTTTTCCATCGACGATTACATCAATCAGGCGTACTGGTTTTCGTTTTCGCCGCGCTATTTTGGTAAGTCTGGCTCGGTTATCCGGCGTAGCTGGCCCGACTGGCTGCAACTGTCGGCAGGGTTTGGGCTGGACGCCGAAACGTGGAGCCCAACGCGCAACGGAGAAGGCGGGCTGTGGGAGTTCTACCTGGCCCCTGATATTGATCTGGTGAAGCTATTTAAGCCCAAAAAACCGTTGCTGCGCACCGTGCTTCACCTGCTTAACTACATTAAAGTGCCCCTGCCTGCGGTGCAGCTTGGCCCTACACCCAAACTGTGGTGGCTCTATTTTTGAGTATTTATTCGGAATAGTTTGTCATATGAGAAATTAATTACGGCCTATTGCCCCAAAGGTTGATTTTTATTTGGGCAAGCGTTAGTTTAATGGTTCGTAACACCTGACTAAGCCCACAGGCAAAGTCTTGTACTAACCAGAAAGATGACCGTTCCCTCAGGCAAAACCGCGCTGTTGCTCGCTTGTTGGGGGCTGCTATTGACCCTCGCAACCACCTCAATAACAGCAGCC
>JBBQUC010000607.1:0-1705 GCA_038212815.1 Cytophagales bacterium | reverse complement strand
AAGAGGCCGCTCTGGTGGGGCAGTATAGTGGCAAAGTAGCCGATCAGTTTTTCCCCTATACGATGGCGCAGGAGAACGGCAACAAGACCGATGTGCGCTGGGCTACCCTGACTGATGCGACGGGGGTAGGCCTGCTCATTGTGGCCGACCATAGCAGTGCCAGTCCGCTGCTGAACATCAACGCCCGCAACTATACCGATGCCGCCCTGATGCAGGCCAAAAACCCCGCTACGCAGGAGTTGGAACGCGGAAACGTTACGGTACTGAACATCGACTACCAGCAAATGGGCCTGGGTGGCGATGATAGCTGGACACCCCGCACTCATGCCGAGTATCAACTGCCCGCCACCAAGCCCTACACCTATTCGTTCCGGCTCCGGCCCGTCGATGCCCGCACCCCCATTCAGGCGGTAACGGCCAATCTGGTGCTGCCCCGGTAGCCTGATTAATGGGGAGATGAAAACAAAAATGTCTACTAGGGGCTAACCACCTTACAGTTGACAGTTGACTTATCCAATCCTGTTCCACTCTGTCTCAACTACGTTCAGTCTATGTACCGCTTACTTGCTGCTTTTGCCCTCCTGCTGGTTAGTTCTCCGCTTTTTGCCCAGCTTAACGAGGCCGACACCACCCACTGGCAATACCGCCTAACGGCTACCGGCATTATTCTGGGGGGTAACCTAAACGATTTTGTGGCATCGGGCCGGGCCGAACTGGCCCACAATGCTCCCCAATGGGGTGTTTTCTCCGGCACTTCGTATGCCTACAAAAATCGCGAACATGAGGTCATTGCCGACGATATAACCTCACGCACCATTCTGTACTATGGGCAACGTCGTCGGGTATATCCGTTTCTGCTGGCCACGGCGGTGAAAAGCCTCCGGCGGGGTATCGACTTTCAGTATCAGGTTGGCCCCGGCCTGTCGTACCGGCTGCTGGCCGACCGGCATAATTTTCTGCGGATTGGCGGGGCTATCACCTACGAGAGCAGCCGCTACGAAGGCACTGCGTTCGACAATTATACCGGAATGGGCCATGTGATTAACAAAACCCGTCTGCTCACATTTGTGGCGGGGTCGCAGGTGTTGCAGGGCGGGCGGCTGCGGCTGGTGTATGAGCTAAACTGGCAACCCTCCCTGCAAACCAACAACACCCGTATTGTTGGGCTAGCTGGCGTTGAGCTGCCCGTGGGCCGGTATGTGGCCCTGCGCGGTAACCTCGAATACATTTATGAAAATGTGGTGCTGGCCAACCGCTCTACATACGACCTGCTGCTCACCTTCGGCATGACCATCACCAATATATTCCGCCACGTAAAAGTCGAAGAGATTGAGGAAGATTAATCGCCCTACTTCTTCCCCTCCCCAGGTTTTGGGTCGGCGGGGGCTTTCGCAAATTCGGCAATGGCGTTTTGAGCCAGGCCACCCACAAACTCAACGGTTGGCATGGATTTTTTAAGAGCCGCCAGACCCGGCTCGGTAATCTTGGTTTGCCAGATATACACCGTTTTCAGGCGTTTGAGGGTGGTTAACTGCTGAGCACCCGCGTCGGTAATGGCGGTGCCGTAGAGGTTCAGGTACTCCAGATACGGCAGGTTAACTAATTGTTTCAGGCCCGCATCGGTGATTTTAGTTTGTTCCAGGTGCAACTTTTGCAGGTTTTTGAGTTTGGCCACCTGCGTCAGAGTTGCGTCGGTAATCTGGGT
>JBBQUC010000606.1:0-1770 GCA_038212815.1 Cytophagales bacterium | reverse complement strand
TCTTCCCAGGCCATTTCAATAATACGATCAACGTCGGTTTCAGTAAGGGCAGTTAAGTATCCCGTTTGTGTCATCTTAACTGAACATCCTGTTTACTGATTCTGTTTCAGTTGAAACCTGACTAGTGCCCTATGCCCAGCCACGTACGTAAGTGTGACCTGCCTACCAAATGCTGTCCAGTGTGCAACCGCCCCTTTACGTGGCGTAAAAAATGGGAGCGCGACTGGCCTACTGTGATCTATTGCAGTGACCGCTGCCGCCGAACTGGCCGGACAGCTACAGAGAAAATAGCTCTCTGATGACGAAAGGCCCGAATTTAAGCGTTATTTTGGGGATTGATTTTGCCAAATCAGCCCATTGCATGAACCGTACCCAACGCTATTTGCTTTACCTGGCCCTGGTGGTGATCGGGGTTAACTGCCGCACGCCCAAATCGATTCCTTCCCGTACATCGCCCAACCGGATGGGGTCGGCCCGGCCCGGAACCCCGTTGCCTACTTCTGCACAGCCCAAAGCCACTACTGCCGTTGTGTCGGCGACCCCACCCCGGTCGGCATCGCCTGCCAGTGTAACGATAGCTAAACTTACCCCTAAACCCGTTGCCGAGCCGCTGCTACTAGAGCCTGCCCTGCCGGGGATTATGCCCCCTAAGCGCGAATTTCGGGCTGTTTGGATTGCTACCGTTGAGAATATTGACTGGCCCAGTAAAAAAGGGCTACCCGCTACCGAGCAACAGCGCGAGCTTTGCGAGTTGTTCGATATGACCCAGCAAACGGGCCTCAACGCCGTGGTGGTGCAGATTCGGGCGGCTGCCGATGCGTTTTACGCCAAAGGTGCTGAACCCTGGTCGGAGTGGCTAACGGGGCAGCAGGGCCTGGCCCCGGCCCCGTATTACGACCCCCTCGATTTTATGCTGAACGAAGCCCACAGCCGCAATCTGGAGTTTCATGCCTGGTTCAATCTCGACCGGGCCACCTTTAACCGGCTCTCGAACCCTGTACCTACGCACATCAGCTACCAGCGGCCCAACTGGATGATCGAGTATGCCGGGCGTAAACTCTTTAACCTGGGTCTGCCCGATGTACGCGCCTACATTGCGGGTGTGGCCGCTAATCTGGTCAGGAATTACGATGTGGATGGGGTTCATTTCGACGACTATTTTTACCCTTATGCCGAACCCGGTCACACCTTTGCCGATGATCAGACCTACAAGTTATACGGCAATGGCCTGACCAAGGGCGACTGGCGACGGCAGAATGTGGATCAGCTCGTGCAGCAAATCGGCGATTCCATTCGGGCGGTGCGACCAACCATCAAGTTCGGGATTAGCCCCTTTGGTATCTGGAAAAACCAGGCCGCCGATCCCCTCGGCTCCGCCACGAATGGTGGACAGTCGTACTTCGATATTTATGCCGATACCCGGAAATGGGTGCAGGCTGGCTGGGTCGATTACATTGTGCCACAGGTGTATTTTAGCACCGAATTTGGCCGCGCCCCCTACCGCACCCTGGTTGACTGGTGGACGCAGAACAATGGGCGCGGGCATCTGTATATTGGCCACGGGGCGTATCGGCTTACCCACCCCACCAAAACCGATGCCGCCTGGCTCGACCGCTCGCAAATGCCCGATCAGGTGCGGCATAACCGACAACGCAGCGGGGTAACGGGTAGCGTCTATTTCAGTGCGCAGTCGCTGATGAAAAACCTGAATGGGTTTCGCGATTCGCTCCGTACCGACCTGTACCGGCTCCCAGCCCTCATTCCTCCCAT
>JBBQUC010000605.1:0-1862 GCA_038212815.1 Cytophagales bacterium | reverse complement strand
CGCGCACTCATCCGGTTGACTAAACGTTGGCCGGGCGGTTTTCCTGAATTAGCCATAGGTCTCTGAAGGTTACGTTATGTTAACTCACTACAAAGAAAGGTGTTTTATCATGTTGATTTGGGCCTAAACCAGCCAACACCTTCGCCTAAAAAGCCGAGCCCATAGGCCGACAATTGCGTGAAGGCCGCCAGCATACTGAGCCAGCCCACACGCAGGCTTCCCTCCTGCCGGGTAGCATCGACCAACACCAGCAGCGCAAACAGCATGTACGCAGCCAAACCCGCCCCGGCCAGCGGCGCAAAAATGAGAGCCAGTATGGGCAAGCTGAGCCACCCCAGGGTAAAGAGCACAGGAAACAGATGTACCAGCTTAATTGGGATACCATACTGCCGTTGCAACTGCACACGGGTACGGCCAAAATTGATGATCTGCCGAAAAAAAGCGCCCAGCGTACCGCGCCGTTTGTGATATACGCCCGCCTCTGGAATCAGACCAACGCGGTAGCCAAGCCGGATGAGCCGGGTGCTCAGTTCCATGTCTTCGCCCATGTCGCGTTTGGCAAAGCCCCCCGTTTCCTGAAACACCCACTTCGAGAGGCCCATGTTGAATGAGCGGGGCAGAAATTTGCCGCCTACATTCTGCTTTTTACCCCGAATACCGCCCGTGGTAAAAACCGACGTCATGGCATAGCTAATGGCTTTTTGGGTATCCGAAAAATCGGGGCTGGCGGCATCCGGTCCACCATAAGCGTCTAAAGCTGTGTGGGTTAAATAGTTTTCGACGGCGGCAAAATACCCCGGCGGCACCACAGCATCAGAGTCGAACACAACGAAATAATCGCCCTCGGCCCGCTCGAAACCGTAGTTCCGCGAGAAGCCCTGGCCGGTATTTTCTTTCTGGAAATAGCGTAGTGTCAGCCGGTTCTGGTAAGCCGCCACCACCCGATCTGACTTGTTGGTAGACCCATCTTCGATTACCAGCACCTCGAAATCCGTATACGTTTGCCGCGTCAAACTATCCAGCAAATCGGCCAGTTCGTCAGGGCGGTTATAGACAGGAATGATGACAGAAAAGGTCATTGTCAGTACGGTAACCTATTGCGGCCAGGAAGGTGCATGCTAGTTGGGCAATATTTTGTAAACAACCGAAAATCACTGCCCTCCCGGAGTACCCGTTCAATTAATGGCGTATCTACGTTCTCCCAACCAAATGACCAGCCGCTACCAGGGTCCGTTTCGATTTGCAACATCTTCGGGCCTGGATTATAATGTGCAATATGGTAAACAAGGTGGCCATCTATTTTAACACTATACCGAACCCATATTTCTTCGTAGATGCAGTTGGCAGGTCCACTCACAAATTGACGAAGAATGGCCTGCTGAGTAGCTGTTGGCGAGGCTATCGGTTCGAGGTTCTCTCCACACAGTAAACGCGGCCCAATAAGTAGTGTAACGCATAGTAGAGCAAATCCAAGAATTGACAATGTATTAGGCACAATGGCTAGCCGTTTTACATCACTTCCTCCAGGCTTTCTTCATTCGCTATAATCACCTGCTCGATCAACTCATTTGTCAGGGCGGTAGACACAAACAGGCTCTCGTATTGAGCGGGGGCCAGGTACACGCCCCGATCAAGCATGGCGTGGAAATAACGGCCAAAGCGGGGAATGTCAGACGTTTTGGCCGAATCGAGGTCGGTCACAGGCTTATCGGTCATGAAGAGCGTGAACATCGAGCCGATCTGGTTGACGGTATAGTTCAGGCCCAGTTTGGCCGCGATATTGCGGAAACCATCGCCCAATTTATGGCCAATTTCGTCCAGCCGGGTGTAGACCTCGGAGTGGTCGTTCTAATAATGCATCA
>JBBQUC010000604.1:0-1901 GCA_038212815.1 Cytophagales bacterium | reverse complement strand
GGCTTCCGAGAAAATTCAGGCACCGGGTGGTTTAGTGGGCTACCGCAACAGCTACGACATGGTAGAAGATGTCACCTTAGCCGCCAAACAGGCAAAGGAAAAACTCACCGCCAAAACCGTTCAGCCCGGCAAGTACGACCTTGTGCTTGACCCCAACCATCTCGGCCTGACCATCCACGAATCGGTTGGCCACCCCACCGAACTCGACCGCGTGCTGGGCTACGAGGCCAACTATGCTGGTACGAGTTTTGCCACCCTCGATAAATGGAAAAGCAAGACGTTTAAATACGGTAGTCCATTGGTCAATATCGTGGCCGACAAAACCCAGCCCCACACTCTCGGTACGGTGGGTTACGACGATGAGGGCGTGCCGGGCAAACAGTGGGATTTGATTAAAGACGGGATATTAGTCAACTACCAGGCCATCCGCGATCAGGTGCATATCCTAGGCGAGAAAGAGTCGCAGGGGTGCTGCTATGCCGACAACTGGAACTCGGTGCAGTTTCAGCGGATGCCCAATGTATCGCTGAAAGCAGGCACCGAAAAACGCTCAGTGTTCGATATGGTGAAGGGTGTGGATAAAGGCATTTACATTATTGGGCGGGGATCGTATTCCATTGACCAGCAGCGGTATAATTTCCAGTTTGGCGGGCAGTTGTTCTACGAAATCAAGAACGGCGAAATCGTGGGTATGCTCGACGATGTAGCCTACCAATCGAACACCCAGGAATTCTGGAACTCCTGCGCCCAACTCTGCGACCAGGACGATTACCGCACCTTCGGCTCATTCTTCGATGGCAAAGGCCAGCCCAGCCAGGTCAGTGCCGTGTCGCACGGCTCCGCCACCACGCGCTTCAACGGAGTGAATGTCATTAATACCGGGCGGAAGATTTGAACTATTTCGCAGGCGAAACAACCCTTAACAGACTATGCTAACCAAACAAGAAGCAAATCAACTAATTGATAAAGTACTCGGCTATGCCAAAGCCAACGAAACATCGGTCAGCCTCACCGGCGACCGCACCGGCAATATCCGTTACGCCCGCAACTCGGTGTCCACATCGGGCGAGTCGGAGAATCTGTCGCTGGCCGTTACGTCGGTATTCGGCAAACGGTCGGGAACGGCCACCATCAATGAGTTTGATGATGCATCGCTCCAGAAATTAGTGCAGCGGGCCGAAGAGATTGCCCAACTCGCCCCCGAAAACCCCGAATACGTGCCGATGCTGGGGCCACAGACATACCTCGACCCGGCTACCTATTCGGAAAGCACCGCCAAAATTGACCCGGAGTTCCGGGCTAAAGCCGCCTTCGACAGCCTTGACCCCTGCCGCAAAAAAAACCTTGTGGCGGCTGGCTACCTGGAAGATACCGCCGGTTTTACAGCCATTGGTAACAGCAAAGGGCTGTTTGGCTACAACCGGGCTACCAATGTCGATTTCTCCATTACGGTGCGTACCGCCGACGGGCTGGGGTCGGGTTATGCCACCCGCGATGTGAACGACGTAACGAAACTCAGTACCAAAGACGCTACCGAAGTGGCTATGCTGAAAGCGCAGTCGTCGGTGGGTGCGCGGGCGTTGGAGCCGGGTAAATACACGGTTATTCTGGAGCCGGCTGCATTGGTATCCAATACGGATGCGTCGTTACTGGCAGCCATGATGGGATCAATGGATGCCCGCTCTGCCGATGAAGGCCGGAGTTTCCTGAGCAAAAAAGGCGGGGGGACACGGTTGGGCGAGAAGTTGTTCGACGAACGGGTCACTATCTACTCCGACCCCATGAACCTGGAAATTCCCGGCTCGCCCTTTGCCGCTGGCGGAGGTCGTTTTGGCGGTGGTGGCAGCGATGGCCGCCCGCAGGAGAAAGTGACGTGGATAGAAAAGGGTGTCGTTAAAAAT
>JBBQUC010000603.1:0-1914 GCA_038212815.1 Cytophagales bacterium | reverse complement strand
CAGGTTCAGTACCTCTACCGTAAACGAGCGGTTTTGCTGCAACACATGAAACTGCCGCGCCGACAGTTGCACCAAATCCCAGGCATAGGGCTGGTCATTTACTACTATCCCAGTCGGCGTAAAATCGACCGTAACCGGGTGGGTTGAGTTAACCGTGGTTTGATACATTATCGTTTATTCGTCAGATAAATTCCGAGCAGGCAGATGGCCATACCCAGGTATTGAACGGCGTAAATCTGTTCGCCATCGACCCAGCCCCACATCAGAGCTACCACGGGCATGAGGTACGTAACCGATGCCGCGAAGACGGGGGTGGTGAGTTGCACTACCCGATTAAACAATACCGTCATCATAGCCGACCCCAGTATGCCCAGAATGCAGAGGGCCGCTATGGACAGGCCAACACCGGGTACGTGCAGTTTGGCCAGCACATCGGTCGAGAAAAAGGCGATGAGGGCCAACGGGCCGACCATCATAAAAATCCAGCTTGTCGAAACCAGTGAGGGTAAGTGATTCAGATACCGGCTGATGAGGTGAATATTCAGGCCGTAGCAAAGGGTTGCCAGAGCAATAAGCAGGGCATAGCCGTTAAAAGCAAATGTACCCGTAGCACTGAAAAAGAGCAGCAGGATTGACCCCGCCAGGCCCATCAGAATGCCCGCTAGCTGCCCCAGCCGAATGGCCCGGCCAAAAAACAAGGCTCCCAGAAGCAGCGTAAACAGCGGACTGAGCGAGTTTAAGGCTCCCGCCAGTGAGGAGTTGAGGTGCGCGCCTGCCGTAGCAAACAGGAATGCGGGTATCAGGTTGCCCAGCAGCCCGGCCGCCAGCAACGCCCACCACCGCGCTTTAATGGAGGTTATAATGGCGGGTTGCCGACTCTGCATGGCCAGAAACGGCACAAAGAATAGCCAGGCCATCAGGATGCGACCAGCCGCCACTTGCTGCGACGAGAATACCTGCAGGCCATATTTAATCAGGATAAATGAGCTACCCCAAACCAGGGCCAGCACCCCCAGCAAAAGCCAGGCTAACAACGGAATGGGCGGACGGGTAGCCACGGGGATGGCTTCGAGGGGAGTAGCGGTATTGGTGGTCATAGGCTTAGGAATAGACGGCTTCGGTGGTATAGTGTTCAGCAATGGTTTCGAGCAGGTCGATGAGTTCGGCGTGGGTCTCGGCCACCACCAACTGCATCCGGTAGGGTTTAAAATGCTCCAGTCCTTTGAAGTAGTTGGTATAATGCCGACGCATCTCGAAAATACCGAGTTTTTCGCCTTTCCAGCGGATCGAAAAATCGAGGTGCTTGCGGCAGGCGGCCAGCCGGTCGGCAAGGGTGGGCGCGGGTAGGTGCTGGCCCGTAGCCATAAAATGCTTGATTTCGTTGAACACCCAGGGATAGCCAATGCTGGCGCGGCCAATCATAATCCCATCGACCCCATAGCGGTTTTTATAAGCCAGAGCTTTTTCGGGCGAGTCGATGTCGCCATTCCCAAAAATAGGGATGCGGATGCGCGGGTTGTCTTTCAGCCGCCCAATAAGTGTCCAGTCGGCCTCGCCTTTGTACATCTGCACGCGGGTACGGCCATGCACCGTGAGAGCCTGAATGCCAATATCCTGCAACCGCTCGGCCACATCCAGAATATTCCGGGTGTTATCATCCCAGCCGAGCCGGGTTTTAACCGTTACGGGCAGGTGCGTAGCTTTCACCACGGCATCGGTCATCTGCACCATCTTCGGAATATCCTGCAACAGGGCGGCCCCCGCCCCCCGGCAGGCCACATTCTTGACTGGGCACCCGTAATTAATATCGATCAGGTCGGGGTTGGCGCGGGTGGCAATGCGGGCGCACTCACCCATAGTAGGCACATCGGAGCCGAACAACTGAATGCCAATGGGCCGCTCGTACTCAAAAAT
>JBBQUC010000602.1:0-2036 GCA_038212815.1 Cytophagales bacterium | reverse complement strand
TTTGCGGAATGCGAAGCATGTACTAACCAAAATTGGAGAGTAAAGATAAGAAAAATAGGACTGTGTATGGGAACAGGCCGATAGGTGACTCCCCTTAAAAAGACTTAGTACTCAACCCTGATCCAGAACGCGCTTCAACATACCGCCAATGAAACTGCCGACAAAGGTCAGAATCAGTGTGCCATACAGGGCAAAGGTCTCTAACTCACCATCGGTGGGCGAGTCGGGTGGGGCGGTGAAGAGGGTGTAGCCTGTCCAGATGAGAAATACCTGGGCAATGGCCAGCACCCAGCCCTTGCGTGGCTCCAAATAACCCAGGCTAATGGCCAGAGCTGCGCCCAGTAGATACGGTAGATGGATGGTTGTGGTTTGTTTGATACACACCAGCAAAACCACGCTGCTGACTATACTAAGGGCCAGATTGATACCTAACCGTCGGTCAAAAAGAGGGGTCTTAGCTTTGGCAAGCTGTCCCGCCTGGTCAATGTGGAGGGGCATGGCTTACCACAATTTATGGGGATAGTTACCCGCTTTGTCGAGTTGTTGAAAGGAAGCCTGCACGGTTGGCTTATCGTCGGGGTAGGTTACGCCAAACCACTCTGACTGGCTGCGGAACACCCGGCAATGGCCCTGGCCGTGCTGAATGAGGCTGGTCATCACCGTTGGAATGTAAAACTCAGCTTTAGGCAGGTCGAAGTTCAGGCGGGCATACTGCTCAAACTGCGCCTGTAGCAGCGGGAATACGCCCGGTTTGAACCCCCAGAAATTCATGGAAACGGGCGTATCAGGGGGCAGTTCGTGCAAGCCATCAGCTTCCTCAAATACAATGGTGCCGTTCTGCTCATAAATCTTGGTTCGCTCCGTTACCGAAATCAGATTATCGCTGGCATCGGTCACGCACACCCCCCGCGAGACAGAGCCGTTTTCGGACAGGGTGTTCTTTACCTCATAGCCCACCATGGCGTGGAGTTGGGGGTCGGGGTCGGTACGCAGAAAATCGCCCAGCACCTGGAAAGCCTCATAGCCGTAGAAGTCGTCGGCATTGATAACGGCAAAGGGCGTTTGGGTGTGTTCTTTAGCGCAGAGCATGGCATGGCCCGTTCCCCAGGGCTTGGTGCGGGTTACGGGGCCGAGGTCGGCAGGAACGTACGAGTCGAGGGCCTGAATGGCGAAGGCTACCTCGATTTTGCCCGCTAGTTTAGGCAAAAAAATCTCCTCAAAATCATCCCGAAGTTCTTCGCGGATAATGAACACCACCTTGCCAAATCCGGCCCGGATAGCATCGAAGAGTGAGTAATCAATGATGGTTTCGCCGTGTGGCCCAAACTGATCGAGTTGCTTTACGCCCCCGTAGCGGCTTCCCATACCGGCGGCTAAAATCAAAAGTGTAGGTTGCATTCAGTTATATGTGTTGTCAGAGCGACCATGTGTGTCGCCTGGTTTAGTAAGCCCCACGAGATTGCCTAATGTAGAATCTCAAAGGTATGGAAAAGGCTGCTTGATAACCCTGTCAATTGACGGAGTGGCTATAAAACGACCTTATTTTCCCATTTACTCATTTTTTACTGAAAAAAAATTCTGGCTAATGTACCAAAGTAGTACTCTTGTTGTTATAATTGTACGCAAAACAATAATTGTTTTAGCAAGTTTTATAATCACCTTGTCTGAACCCTGGTCAGACAGCGGCAACCAGCAGCAAAATGGAAACACAGACAACCCTTCAGTCAACGTTAGAAACGGATTTTCTGCCCCTCAACGGCACCGATTACCTCGAACTCTACGTGAGCAACGCCCGGCAGGCCGCCCACTATTTCCAGACTGCCTTTGGGTTTCAGCCCCTTGCCCACGCGGGCCTATCGACGGGTATCCGCGACCGCGAGTCGTATGTGCTGGTACAGGATAAAATTCGGCTGGTGCTGACCTCGCCCCTCGTGGGTGGCACCGCTATTGGTCAGCACCTCGACCAGCATGGCGATGGGGTGCGGGTAGTAGCCCTTTGGGTCGATGATGCCCGGCAGGCTTTTGCCGAGACTACC
>JBBQUC010000601.1:0-2157 GCA_038212815.1 Cytophagales bacterium | reverse complement strand
CACCATACCGGCCGCGCGGTGGCCCGGCACCGTGCAGAAATAAGTATCGCTTTTGTCGATCCTGAAGGTGATGCTGGCAGTGGCCCCTTTATCGGCCACCGACTTACTTTTTACGCCCAACTTCTCCAGCGCAATGTCGTGCGTCATCTGCTCGCCGCAGGTGATCGTGATCCGTACCCGGTCGCCTTTGTGGGCTTTCAGGGTGGGGTTTCGGGCACCATCTTTGGCAAAATAGCCCAGCATGGTGGCTTCCAGGGCATACTCACGGTCGACGGTGGCGGTGTCCTGAACGGTCTTCGATTTAGCGGGCTGGGCTATACATACCGGTGCAGAAAGCACCAGAAAAGCCGCCAGCGCAGGCAGCAGCAAACAGCGCGTATCCATAAGCGTTCGTGGCAACTGTGTGGCTATATTTGGGTAACTAGCCCGCTGCACACCCCACAAAGGGCAATAAACCAGCCGATTACTTATAGACTGAATTTACCCCTTCTATGCTACTTCTTCTCCGGCTCACGTGTTTGCTGACGTTGATTATCACCCCCCGCCAACTCTCTATTAGCTGGCCCGCTCCCGTTCATTCAGTAACTGCCCGACGCGCACTCCCGCCCGCAAAAGGATGGCAGTATGAAAGCAAGTCCGATCAAATCGTGGGGTCAATTGACAAAGCGATCCTGCCTGCCGACAATGTGGTACATTTTCCGTATCCATACGCGGGTGGGTCAACGGTGTCGCTGATTCTTCGGAACCGCAATGGCCATACCAACGCCTATCTGCTCACCTCGAAGGGCCTGTTTACCAGCAGTTACCAGGGGGGCCGGGCGCAGCTTCGTTTCGACGGAGGCCGACCCGTTTCGTATACCCTGACGGCGGCAGAAAACGGCAGCGGCAGCACCGTTTTCTTTGATGCCGACCAGCAACTAATCCGGCAGATCAGGGCATCCAAAACCATGACGGCGCGGGTACAATGCCCCGGCCTGAGCCTCGACGAGCTTCACTTCACCACAGCCGGTCTTCGCTGGAAGCATTGATTGAGAGATGGTAGTCTACGTTGACCGACTTAGTAGCAGCCAGCTTACCTTACCCATCAATTGACAACGGCATAACCATAGCTTACTGGGTAATCCGTTATAAAATCGAGTAGCACAGTACCGCGATTATCGTCAGATGCGGTCAATTTGGTGGGGTCAATTCCACTCCGAATTGTGTAAGTATTCCGAAGAATTCTGTAATAATTCGGCCAGGAAATGCCTGTATGTTTGTACTGATGAACACCAGATTCCATACCCGGCTTATCTGTTGCCTGCTGGCCCTGCTAGTCCTGCTGAGCAGTACGGGCTATGGTATGGTGGAACACTGGTGCCAGATGCGGGGACATTCCAAGAGTTTACTCCTGACCGCGAAAGGATGCGCCAAACCCTGTGGCACCCCAGAGGAAGCAACGCCGCCAACCGATGGACCGCTGCTCAAAAGGGCCCCCTGCTGCAAGACGACGCTGACTTACACCCACCTGGACGTCAGCCGGTTCCTAGCCGATCAGCCCGCTCAACCTGTGCTTCACCTGGCTGAGTTCGTTCCCAATGCGCCATTTCAGGTTCTGTTGTTCAGCCTGCTGTCGCCCGTAACGGCCATCTCGAAGGCCGCTCCATTGGCCACCGACCCGCTCTTCAGGCCCGGTCGGTTTCGCCTCCTTGCCGGTTGTACCTGGCTTCTTTGATCCCTTTCTGACCACCACGACTCGCTGACGAATGCCCCTGTGCATCTCGCCGGGCGGGTTTTCTGTGTTTGCTCCCGGCAAACCTAGCCCCATCCCGTGCGACCAGCGACGGGCCATTTCGGTTGCGTCATCGCTTATCAAACTATATATCCCTATGAACAAGTCACCCCTTCCCGTGGCCATGTCGTTCCTGCTGTTTAGCCTGTCAGGTTGCATGGATATGAATCACGGCATGACGGCTACCCAGCCAGTCTTAGCCATTAATTACCCGGCGGCCTACGTAGTCAACGCCGAGAGTAACAGTTTGTCGGTCATCGATCTGGCCACGAAACAGGTCCGGGAGACTATCTCCTTTGGGCAGCCCTCGATGAGCATGATGCCCGGCATGAACATGGGCGATATGGTGATGTGGCCCCACCATATTTACCGCTCACCCGATGGTC
>JBBQUC010000600.1:0-2207 GCA_038212815.1 Cytophagales bacterium | reverse complement strand
CGAGCAGTCGGCCCAACTCATTCCCAATGCCGATTATATTGTGTATGAAGGCGAGCCGCATGGCTTATTTGTTACCCAAAAAGAGCGGCTGAACCAGGATTTGGTCAACTTCATTCTGGAACCGACCATCAGTCGAACCGCTGCGGCAAGTACGACTTATTAAGAATTCACCTCTGACCCTAGCTCCCCTCCACAAGAGAGGCTAGGGGCAGAGGTAACCTACAACATCCAAAACCGGATTCCGATCCAGCCATAGGTAGCCAGCAGGCCCACTAAGCAGGCCATTAATCCATAAGTGGTCAGCAAAAACCAGGCAGCAGCTCGGCTTTTAAACAGGGCAAACCGGTGAATAGTTAGTACCAGTCCTACGCCCGTTAGCACACCAAACAGCCCGGTACCCATAAATACAAGCATATTCCAGATATTGACATTGGCTATCTCCCAGATGTGACCTACCAGGTGGCTAAACGATAAAAAGGCAATCAGCAACGATACCGTAGCCAGCATGGCTAGCAACCGAGGCCAAACCTGTGGGCCCGGCACCTGCCGTCGCAGCACAAAGATGCTCCAGATAAGCCCGACAATCAGCGCAATGGGCAGCACACATACTGCTAAGCCGATCAGTACTGGCCAGAACCACCAGAACCCGCCCGTCTGCACATTCAGGCTACCAGCCTGCATTAACACGGGGGTTTGGTCGGCATCGTGGGTAAAGACAATGGATGGCAATACATCTTTTTTCTTCCGAAACATACCTGGGCCAGTCTGATATAGCGTGTCGGTACCGTCAAAGAGGATATTTACCACTAGTTGGTTGCCCATTACCGAAACGGTAGTAACCCCCAGCAAACGGTCTGCCAGCCCGAAAATCTCGTTCCGAGGGGTTTCAGCGCGGTAACGTCCCAAAAATGGGGCAATCGCTTTCTGGTCGAAGGGGGTATTCGTGGGGGTTCGCTCCGGCGCGTTGCGGGTCAAAAAGGCCCGGATTAGGTCTTCAATAGCTCCTGTACCCTGCCCGCCATTGTTGGAGAGGGCATAGCCTACCCCCAACTCTTGACTGTACCCAAAGGATGAGATAAACCCGTCGATGCCACCGTTATGCCCCCGGAAGGTTGCCTTGCCATCATTTTTGTGGATGTAATTGGCCAGCCCATACCCCGTTTGTAAGCCAGCCTTTGCCGCTAAGGTGCTGTGTACGCGTTCCATTTCGGCCAGAGTGCCGGGCTTGAGAAGAGACTCACCAGCACTGTCTTTAAACTCATTCAGGAAAAACTGAATCCAGCGGGCCATGTCATTGGCACTGGCGTTCATGGCCCCATCGGCACCACCAATAATGGGCAGCATAGGTACGGGTTTATACTGACCCTCTTCGTAAGCATATCCCCTAGCGGCCAGCGGGTTATGGTCGGGGTGTAAATCCAGAGTGGCATCGTTCATGCCGAGGGGGCGCAGCAGCGAGGCTCCCAGGTACTGCTCATAGGGTTGCTTGCTGAATTTCTCGATCAGATACCCCGCCACCACAAACCCCGGATTCGCGTATGACATCCGCTCGCCTGGTCGCCAGCGGCAGCGCAGGGAGCGCGTAAACTGCTGTACAGCAGCAAGCCCACGCGGGTCGGGGGTGCCCTGGAAATAAATTCTGTTCAGGGAGAAATCATCGAACCCCGCCGTATGTTCCAGCAGGTTGACTACCCGCACCGGGTGCGTGGCTTCCCAGGGGTTGCCGATAGGCACTTCAGGGGCGATTTTCTTCACCTCATCAGTCAGCGAGAGTTTGCCTTCTTCAATCAGTTTTAGCAAACCCAGTGTAGTAAACATCTTGGTAATGGAGCCGATTCTGAACAGGGTTCTGGGTTGTACAGGTCTTTTGTTAGCCACATCGGCCAGGCCTAGCCCCCCGGCAAACAACACCGAATCGCGGGTGGCCAGAGTGAGCATCAGGCCCGGCATGTGCTGCTTTTTCATAATCCGCTGGATAGAATCGGTTAATTGAGCAAGGGTGGTAATGGGCGGTTTGGGGAGGGGGTTGGCCAGGGACAGATTACCGAAAACGAGAAGCAGGGGTAGTAGCGCGATAAATCTTTTCACGGCAGATGGCGATAAGGTGGTTATTTTTTGCCTAATAATGGCTTTTGTCGGCAACATAACCAAATACATCCTGATAAAAGGTATGCTGCACAAATGAATCAACTCGGCCAAAATCTGTT
>JBBQUC010000599.1:0-2218 GCA_038212815.1 Cytophagales bacterium | reverse complement strand
AAATCCAGGGGGTATTTCTGCACCAGCCACAGCAATCGCTCAAGCATCAGGGAGCGCAGTGTTGTGGGCAAGGCATTCCATTGCCCAGTGCGCTGCTATCGCCCCCGTCTTTAAGACCCGTAGTATCCTCAAAAATATCGCTTCCATCGGCCCGAACGCCTACCAGAATCAGCCTCGATTTCAGTCTGCCAACGCCCTCGGCAGTCGGGTTCTCCTGATCATCTTCCCAGCGTTTACCGTAATAGACCCGAATGCCTACACAGCCCTCCCGTGCCAACAGCTTGTTGATTCGGTTTGCCCCAAAAAATTCAGCCTGATTATACTCACCAGGTTTGTAGCCTTGTTTTTCCTTCTCCTGTCGATGCTTCTTAGTGCGGCTTTTTGCGTCGGCGGCTGTCAGAAATTCTCCGGCGTTGCTATGGTATATAGTCAAAATAGCCATCGGATTTGAGTGATAATATAAAAACTGTATGAAACGCGAATGAAAGGTAACATAAAAAGGCATAAATGGGCAACCTAGCCAGGGTTCGTAACACAAAAGGCCGGGGAAACCCGGACAGAACACGTATTTCTACGTAGTGGAATGCGGGTTTTCCCTTGTTTTACAATTGATTCAAAAACACGGATTTTTTCGCTTTCAGGAGTTAGAGGGCCGCTGTACTTTTGTCACGAAGTTTGTATTCTCCTTCCTCCTTGATATAGCAGTAGAGAAGTAGCCGCAGATTTTCTCATCTCATAGGTTAGGTTACAAAAAAAGCCAGGGCATTGCTCCGGCTTTTTTTATGCCGGTCAATACCCCCAGGCCAGCAGGCCACCGTCGATAGCCAGCACCTGCCCCGTTATGTAGCTGGCCGCTGGCATGGCCAGAAACGAAACAGCCGAGGCCACTTCGTGGGGTTCACCAATGCGTTTCATGGGCGTGCGAGCCACAATGGCAGCTAGTTTTGAGGGGTTGTTCAGCACCGGACTAGCCAGGGGTGTACGGATATACCACGGAGCCACGGCATTGACCCGAATCCCATCGGCAGCCCATTCTACAGCTAAGTTGCGGGTAAGCTGGTTCATGCCGGCTTTGCTCATACCGTATAAAGCCCCACTACTGGTGTGGGTTACTGCCGATACCGACGATACAAACACTACACTACTCTGGGCAGCCGCTTTCAGCAGTGGGTAAGCCGCCTGCGTTAGCGCGAAAGCGGAGCGGAGGTTGGTGTTCAGCACCTGATCATACTCGGCAGCACTATACTCAACGGTGGGTTTGCGAATGTTGGTACCTACATTGTTGACCAGAATATCGAGCGAACTCCACCGCTGCTTTACCGAATCCAGTACCTGCTCAACCCCTGCGGGCTGGCTGAGGTCGGCGGCAACGCCCCATACCGTGTATCCCTGCTGGCGATACTGGGTGAGTTGCTCCTGCAACAGGGCGTTGTCTCGCGCAACCAGATAGACTTCGGCACCCAGTTCCAGAAACTGTTGCACCACAGCGGCCCCAATCCCTTTAGTACCGCCGGTAACTACCGCCCGTTTGTGGGCCAGGGTAAATTGATTCGTTGTCATTTATTCTCGTTTGATAAGCACTCGAATATCAGTATGGCGGCCCTTATCATCGGCGCATGAGATTTTCAGCGGGCCGGGCCGGGGGCCAAAAAACACGGCATCGGTAGGTGAGGCCTGACGGTACAGTTTGTCATTCAGATACCAATATACGGTTTGTACGTCATTGGCCGTCTGGCAGGCGAGTTGCATGTCGGCGGGGGCTTTGGGATCGACAAAATAATCGCTTTTATTGTTCGGGCTGGTGATGAGCGGGGCACCCGTGGCAAATACCCGGTCGCAGGTTGGGTTGTGGGGTGGTATGCGGAGATACGGAATCCGGCTGGCCTCGTACCAGGTAGTCAGTTCAGGGGCCAGGTTCGGGTAGTACCGGGCAACGGCCCCGCTGTCTGGCTGGCACTGCACACAGTAGGAGAGGGTGCCAGCCGCGTTGGTCTGGATAAGCCGCTGGTGCTGACAGCGTTCGTATCGCGACACGCCCATAATGAAGTAGTCGATACCGCGCCCGGTACAGGTCGGCTCTGGTGCCTGGCCACTCTCTGGGCAAATAACCCGCCGGTCGAGCCGGGAGGTAGAATCGCCCCTTGGCGGGCTGAACCAGCCCTTAGGCGAGTTGTAATCCAGGGCGTTGAAGAGTTGAAACAGCAGTGGGGTAGCTGTG
>JBBQUC010000598.1:0-2244 GCA_038212815.1 Cytophagales bacterium | reverse complement strand
GAGTGCCGGGCGCGACACCACCGAAGCCTTTCGCGAGGAGATAGCCACCTACCGGAAACAACTGGCACAGTCGTACCTGACGGATAAATCACTGGTCGAGCAACTCGCGACAGAAGCTTATCAACGAATGCAACAGGACGTAAGCGCGTCGCATATTCTGCTGGCCCTGCCCGAAGATGCCGCCCCCGCCGATACGCTGGCAGTATATAAAACCGCACTTGATCTGGCCGACCGGCTGCGGCAGGGCGAAGATTTTTCGACGTTGGCGAAACAGTATTCTAAAGACCCATCCGTCTCCCAAAATGGGGGCAACGTAGGCTACTTTACCGCTTTTCAGATGGTGTATCCAGTAGAGAATGCCGCTTATACTGTTCCAGTAGGACAGATTTCAGCCCCCGTTCGGACGCGCCATGGCTACCACCTGGTCCGCCCAACCGACCGCCGACCCAGCCGGGGTAAACTTGAGGTGGCGCATATCATGGTTCGAATGAGTCCGGGAGCCGATGCCGCCGGGCAGGCTCAGGCTAAAGCACGCATTGACGAAGCCTATGCCCACCTACAGGCCAATGAGCCGTTCGAGGCAGTCTGCCGCCAGTATTCCGACGATGTGCAGTCGAAGAACAATGGGGGCCGCTTACCCGCTTTTAGCACGGGTCAGATGGTGCCTGCTTTTGAAGAGACCGCCTATTCGCTGACCGTGCCGGGGAGTTATGCGCCACCCGTCCACACCAATTACGGCTGGCACATTATCCGGCTGGTTGACCGCAAACCGCTGGAAAGCTACCCCGAACTGGCCCCCGCCCTGCGCCAAAAAGTGGTTACCGATACGCGGGGTGAGGTGTTGCGCCAACAGACCGTTGCCCGCCTGATGCGCACCTATCGGGTACAAACCGATAATGCACTGCTGCAAACCGCCCTGACCACCGCCGATAGCAGCCTGACTCAGGGTAAGTGGCGTGTACCGGCTCTGCCTGACCCATTGATGGCCGCGAATACCCTCGTTACCATTCAAAACAAGCCCTTTTCTGTTGGGCAGTTTTTGACGTATGTGCAGCAAAAACAGCAGCCACGCCCGGCAGGATCGGCCCCACTGGTAACGATGCGACGGCTTTTCGACCGTTTTTTGGGCGATCAGCTTCTGGCGCAGGAAGATGCTAACCTGGAAACCAACTACCCGGAGTTCCGCTCACTACTGGCCGAAATTCGCGATGGGGTACTCCTCTCGCAGGAGATGGAAGAAAACGTTTGGGAACGCTCTTTAGCCGACTCGACGGGCCAACGGCAGTACTTCGAGAGCCACCGAAATAACTACCACTACCCAGAGCGCACCGTGGCCATTGTGGTGCTGGCCCAGGATGAGGCTACCCTTAAGCTGGCACAGCAGCTATTGGCCAAAGCACCGTATCAACTCCGCCGGTCGGGGCCGGATGTAGTCTATACCCAGCACCAGACTCAGCTTACCACCAAACAACGGGAAAGTCTGTTCGATGTACTGGTGGCAATGGCCAAAAATCCAGCCTATATTGTCGAAATAGCAGGGTCGCGTACGGCAGATGAGGCCGACACCGTATCGGCAGGGCGGATACGCGAGGTGGTGAACTACCTTATTCGCAATGGCGTTCCGCTAACGCGGATAATGGAAAAAAACCACGAAGCCTTTCGACCCGGCCCCAAAACCCCGGCGGACCTACGTCGGCTTACGTTCCAGTATTTCTCGACGAGTATGCAGGATGTAGCCACCGTGTTGAACGCCAAAACCCCGAAAGCCATTACCATTACCGAAGGAATCTTTGCCAAAGGCGATAATCCGGTTATTGATCTCATTGACCGCAAGCCGGGTGTAACAACCCTCCTCTATAAGGATGGCCTTGCCCAGGTTACCATTACCCGCATCGATGCCCCCCGGCTCCGTACATTTACCGAAGCGCGAGGTGCCGTGATTAATGATTATCAGGCTGAACTTGAAAAACGTTGGATTGCCAGCCTTCGCCAGAAATACCCGGTGAAACTGAATGAAGAAGAAGTAAAAAAACTGATGAAGTAACCTGTCATGAAAAAATACCTGCTGTTTATTCTCCCTCTGGTCAGTACTTTCCCCGCCTTTTCGCAGGGGCAAGGCATTAGCTTGAACCGCATTATTGCCAAAGTAGATAACCACTTTGTGCTGAAGTCTGATCTTGATGAGAATACGCAATCGTACGTGGCCCAAAACCAGACTCCCCCGCCCAAATGCCAGCTTCTGGA
>JBBQUC010000597.1:0-2272 GCA_038212815.1 Cytophagales bacterium | reverse complement strand
GTTTCGAGGTTGTGCGTACAGGCCGGAAATTTCTCTTGCCGCGCTATGTACCCTTACTTTCCAGGCTGTTCAATAAATATATTGCCAACCTGCCGCTATTCAACCGGCTGGGCCTTTGCACCTTTATCGTGGCCCGGAGTATGCATGACCTTAAACCAGCCGCCGACTACAGCGTTAGTGTAGTCGTGCCAGCCCGGAATGAAAAGGGGAATATTGAGGCCATTGTTCGCCGAACTCCTACGATGGGTCGACACACTGAACTCATCTTTGTAGAAGGTAATTCGACCGACGATACCTGGGCCGAAATCCAGCGGATTGCCACTCTTTATAGCGGTCAATACGACATTAAATGTGTACAGCAGGAAGGGAAAGGAAAAGGCGATGCAGTACGGAAAGGCTTTAGTATCGCGACGGGTGATGTACTGATGATTCTGGATGCCGATATGACTGTGCCACCCGAAGATCTGCCCAAGTTCTTCGAGGCCATTGCCAGTGGGAAAGGTGAGTATATTAACGGCACGCGCCTGGTGTACCCGATGGAGAAAGAGGCCATGCGAACGCTCAACCTGATCGGCAACAAATTTTTTTCAATTGCCTTCTCCTGGTTGCTAAACCAGCGCATAAAAGATACCCTCTGCGGTACTAAAGTGCTAACAAAAGCCAATTACGAGCGGCTCATTGCCAACCGGGCCTATTTTGGCGATTTTGATCCTTTTGGCGACTTCGACCTGATTTTTGGGGCGGCTAAACTAAACCTGAAATTTGTTGAAATCCCAATTCGCTACCGTGCCCGCACCTACGGCGAAACGAACATATCCCGGTTTAAACACGGTTGGCTACTCCTCAAAATGACCGCATTTGCCCTCAACAAAATCAAGTTTATTTAGTACCTGCTGCGTTAACTATTCGCATCAGGGTGATATTTTCTTATATCTGTGTATGGGATATGAACGAGCCAAATTCAATCAAAAAGGTTTCGACGAACGAGCATACAAAAAGTATTTTAGTCAAAATCAAGCGGAATACATTCGTGTAAAGTTGCGAAGCATAAAGTAATACAGCAATGGGAACGAATCTGACGCAGTTTCAAAACTGCTCTTGATTCATCAGCACAGCGCACGAAAGCAGGTCAATATTTACATAAAATTAGGATTTTAACGCTCGTGTACAAAAAGTAAAACGCCCTCAAAGTAGCCTATTACCAGCTAACCGGATTCAGGCCAGTTGGCGGCTGCAACTGCCCGAGCGATTCCATCCATTCATGTATCAGTCTTTGGTTTGTAGGTCTTCGCTAAGGCTCTATTCAGGTAAGGGGCATAGGCTGGCGTTACATAAATGGTATAGGCTTTCAGCCGCGTTGCCCGGTACGGGTGTTTCATCAACCGGGTTAATCGCTCACCAAGTTTCTGAAAATCCGTATTCGGGATAATCGCTAAATCGGCATTCTCCCACTGTTTTTCGGTGGGCCAGATATTGTAGTGCTTGTGAAAAAACGGGATCAGGTAATCAAAGACTAACACATTGGAGTGAGCGGGGATGGTACGGGCTAGGGTCTCGATTACCGCCACATCGGCGGGGGGGAGTAGTGGCTCTTTCTGCGGGTCGAAGCGATGGGTACGAATCTCATTCAGAATGGTCATCAACCGAAAATCGGGGCGGGCATACTGCACAATGGGCAATTGGATAGCCAGCACCCCCCCCCCCAGCAAGAGTGCCTGCCACCAGGGTAGCAGCCGCTGCTCATCCCCAAACACCAGCCAGACCATGAGTACATATACCATCGAGAAAGCGTACATCAGCACAAATCGGGGGGGCCAGGTGAGGGATACCAGCTCGAACAGGGGGTTTGTGCCGTAGTAGGTGGCTCCCTGCACCCAGTTCGAGAGCAGCAGGGCCAGTTGGGCTACACCATACACCAGCATTACACTGCCCGCCTGTCGCCAGCCTGCCTGGTATAAGCCATACAGCAACAGGCCACTACTGGGTAGCAGCAACAGGGTCGTTTGCCACAGCAACTTCAGGTGTACCCGAATAAATGCCTTGTCACGCAAGCCTGCGCTAATGGCGGTCAATGCCTGCTGTAAACGCGGCTCTGGTTCAGCCGCCTGATTTTTAAGGGATAAAAAGGCCATGCCCACCAAAAAAACCAAGGCCCATCCTCCCAGCACCACCCAGAACGTTCGTTGCGTCAGCAAACCCGTAACCGACCGGCTGGGGTTGGATCGCAGATAGCGCATCCCTAAAAAGGCGAGGTGAATACATCCCCCCAGCA
>JBBQUC010000596.1:0-2331 GCA_038212815.1 Cytophagales bacterium | reverse complement strand
TTTCTCGTCGATGCCCTGCGCACTGGCTTTTAGGTTATGCAGGGTTAGTTCCGACACCGTAACCAGTTTGCTCTCATCGACATCATCTTCCGCTTTGAATTGCTTCAGACCGTTATCAATCATATCGATGTGAATGTTGGTAACGGGTCGCAGCCGCCCACGCATCACTAAAATATTCTTTTTATAGAGGGCTTCGGAGGGCTGTAACACCCGCCCGTCAGGGCCGAATAGGGCGGCATCGGTGAAGTGGTTTTTAACCAGATGGAGCGTCATCAGCCGGTTATCTACATGCACGAAATCAGGACCATCGAACCGAATCATGTCAATTTCAATCCGGTTCGGCGAGAGATCGTCCATGAGCGAGAGTAGCAGCGTTTCGGGCGATTTGGCGTAGTAATAGCACCCATAAATTAGGTTTACGCCGATAACTCCAAGGGCCTGCTGCTGTAGTACGTTCTCATTGTCGAGCATTCGTACATGGATCACCATGTCGTTATAGTCAGCTTTGGGGCTTAACTGAAACCGGCAACCAATCCAGCCGTGACTTTCGTTGGTTTTCTGGTAGTTGAGGGCAACAACCGTGTTGGCAAAGGCAAAAAAAGTAGTATCGGCCCCCCGCTTTTCCGATAGCCGGATGTCGAGCAGGCTATACTCTTTGTGAAGCATTTTCATCAGCCGGGATTCAACCACGTAGCGGCCACCTTCTTCTAACCCGTAAATATTGTCGCTAAAGGTCATGTCATAGGCCGACATGGTTTTAGCAATAGTGCCTGATGCGCCCCCAGCTTTAAAAAACATGGCTGCCGTTTCCTGCCCGGCCCCAATCTCGGCGAAAGAGCCGTAAATTCGGCGGTCGAGATTAATACGAAGTGCTTTTTGCGTGGTGCCAATATTTTTTTCGTACATACAGTTCCGTTTTGGTAGGTGGTTGCCGTCTGATAGCCAAAGTTAGGCAACAATGCCCACACTCTGAATAACTCGCCCCGTATGGATTTATTATTCGTCTATGGCACCCTACGGCAAGGTTACACCAATGCCTATGCCCATTTTCTGCACACGCACAGTTCTTATCGGGGCAGTGGTACGTTCCCAGGCCGTTTATACCGGGTTAGCTGGTATCCGGCCGCTATTTATGACCCCACCGCTACCAGCCAGGTTCATGGCCAGCTTTTCCAACTGCATCAGCCTCGCGAAGTGCTGGCACTGCTTGATGAGTATGAGGATATAGCCGACGATGCGGGCCTGTACGTGCGTGAGCGAATACCTATACAGATGACTAAACAGATACTGCTGGCTTGGGTGTATCTCTACAACCAGCCAACTGCCAATTTAACCCAGATTTTGACAGGCGTGTGGACATGAAAAAGACCTATAAGGTTTTTTAAGCCTTATAGGTCTGGGCATCATCACAGGTTATATTTATTGCAAATCTTTGTGGCTCAGATACATGTTGCTACCCCCAGCTTTGCGGGCAATAGACGATGAAACTTCTGACAGAACAGGCCCGCTAGTCGTTGCCGCCCGGCGGGCACCCGTACCCGTAATCTGGGCAACGGCAGTGGCCAACAGTGGCTCGGTCAGGTCGCCAAGGGGTTTCAGTGCTAGGGGCTCTTTTACCTCGACAGCCGGTTTAAACCCATCCGCATACTCGGTAAACCCTTTGGCATTGGCCGATTTGAACACAATAGGCTGCAGCCCCCATTTGATCTTGCCCGTATCGTCGGAAATGGTAATTGACCCAACATTTTTACCAACCGAGTTGGTGCCAATGGTCGTAACGGGCATATAGGGGGTAAGGCCATTGATGACCAGTTCGCTGGCCGAGGCCGTGCGGCCCGTAGTCAGCACATACAACCGGCTTAGGTTAGCTCCAATGTTGTTGGCTTTTTGCACAAACGTTTCGGTATTCCAGCCTTTGCCATATTTCTGGTCAAAAGCGGCTGTTACATTGCTATTCCACTGCTGGGTATAATAAATTTTGCTCGCGTCGATGTTCTTGCCAATCAGGCTGGCCAATTTGGTCGAAGAATCCACGTAGCCACCGGGGTTATAGCGCAGGTCAAGCACTAATTCGTTCACACCCTGACTTTTAAACTTGCCAAAAATGTTATCCAGTTTCTGGTCGTAAGTAGCCACGGTGCTGCCATTAGGGCCGGGAACAAACTGGTTGTACACTATATACCCAATTTTTTTGCTGCCCACGGTATAAACCGAGTCCATCAGCACGGGGTCTTCCTGATACACAATGGCTGTTGCCGTTTTGGTTTGGTCACTATTGGTTACCGTACCATTTATTACCGTTGCCAGACCGAATTTATAGGTCGTGTTATC
>JBBQUC010000595.1:0-2379 GCA_038212815.1 Cytophagales bacterium | reverse complement strand
CACTCCCTCTCTATGGCTAAAGTTATAATTTTTGGGGTGCTGGACACCGCCGAACTGGCCCATTTTTACCTCACCCACGACTCGGAGCATGAGGTGGTGGCCTTTACCGTAAATCGGGAGTTTATCAACGAATCCCAGTTTCATGGCCTTCCCGTGGTGGCTTTTGAAGACGTAGAAACCTTATTTTCACCCCGAGATTACTGGTTTTTTGCGCCAATGACGGGCCGCCGGATGAACCGTAATCGCGAACGGGTCTATCTCGAAGCTAAAGCAAAAGGGTATGCCTTTGTCTCTTATGTGAGTTCTAAAGCGACGCTCTTTAACAACCCCATTGGCGAAAACTGCTTTATTCTCGAAGATAACACCATTCAGCCCTTTACCACCATTGGTAATAACGTGGTACTCTGGAGTGGTAACCACATTGGGCATCACGGCCGCATCAACGATCACGTTTTTTTTACCTCCCATGTAGTCATGTCGGGCCACTGCCAAATTGATTCCTACTGCTTTTTTGGGGTGAACGCCACCATCCGCGACTATTTGCACCTGGCAGAAGGCACACTGGTTGGTATGGCTGCCGCCATCACTCGCGATACAGAAGCCTGGGGTGTCTATACCGGTAATCCCGCCATAAAGAAAGGCAGCAGACGCAGCGACGAAGTGTATTGAAAACCATTCTCTTTATTGGTCACGATGCCAACCGGGCAGGTGCACAGTTGGTGCTGTTGCAACTCATGCGGCTGCTCAAGCCGCATGGCTTTGTGCTGAAATTACTCCTGGGTGAGGGTGGACCGCTACTACCCGACTACCAACAACTGGCAACGGTGACCATCTGGCCCACTTCGCAACCCCATGTAGTGGGTAGGCTTGCCGATAAACTACTGGGTAAACTGGGTATGTGGCAGGCAATGGCCAATTGGCAGGTTGCCCGGCAGCAAGCCGCCATGCAGCAGCAACTAAACCTGGATTCGGTCGATATGGTATTGGTCAATACCGTTACCAGTGGTCGGTGGTTCAGGCAATTAGTGCTGCCCGATACCTTGCCCGTTATTGCCTTTGTGCATGAACTGGCCATGTCGGTAAAGATGTACACCCAACCCGATGACTTGCGGTATCTGCTACAGCGCGCCAACCGCATACTGGCCGTATCGGAGGCTACTGCCTACTACTACCAGATTGAACACCACGTACCCGCCGAAAAACTCTCGTTGTTTACCCTCATTGATTTACCTGTATTACAACAGCGATTAGCTGAAGCACGGCAACAGGCAGATACAGAACCTACTGAATTGCCGGGCTTGGAAGGGCTACCGGAGGGAGCCATTCTAATTGGCGGCTGTGGCAATGCGGAATGGCGCAAAGGGAATGATTTGTTCACTACATTGGCACAGATAACCGGTAGTCGATTTACTGAGTTGCCCATATATTTTGTTTGGGTAGGCATGGGGCCAGGGCCGTACCGCGATGAACTGGAACTAGACCGCCAGAAAGCGGGCCTGGAAGACCGGCTACGGTTCATAGAACCTACCCCAGCCGTGCTACACTACATTGCCCGGTTTGCTGCATTTGTCTTGTGTTCACGCGAAGACCCCTACCCATTGGTTGTGCTCGAAGCCGGTTTAAGTGCCGTACCCGTTGTTTGTTTCGATAAGGCTGGTGGCGCACCGGAGTTGATCGAAACCGATGGTGGGTTTGTGGTGCCTTATCTGGATATAGTAACTATGAGCGACCGAATTGGCCTGTTAGCCAGCCAGCCAGTCTTACGCCAGCAGTTGGGTAACCGGTTGGCCCAAAAAATAGCCGAACGGCACAGCAGTGAACAAAGCCTTAGCCAGTTACTTACTATTATTGATCACCTTATTAAAGAGTGAAAGAGTGAAGCACTCTTTCGGTTTATGCCCCGCCCCGCCGGATACATGCCTCAGTTAGACTCACTGCGTACCTTTGCGGTACTGCTTAACTTTGTGCTGTTACTGGCCGTGGCCTGGGCCTCCTGGTTCCTGTTTGAAAAACCCTTCATTGGGTTAAAACGCTATTTTCAGCTTCCGTGACGCTCGCTTTTACCATCTGCTCGATCAATTACCTCGCTCAGGCCCGAACCCTCGGCGACTCGTTGCGGCTAACCAACCCTCACTGGCAGTATGTGATTGGGCTAGTCGATGACCTAAGCGTGGCCCTTCTGCCACCAGCCCTTCAGCCGCCCTACCCCATGGTTGAGGTAGCAGCTATCGGGATTCCCGATTTTGCGGGTATGTGTAGCCGCTACGACATCACCGAGCTTAACACCGCTGTCAAACCGTTTTTTATCCAGTATTTCTTTGAAAACCAGCCCGATGCCGATCAGGTCATTTATTTTGACCCCGACATCATTGTGTTTCA
>JBBQUC010000594.1:0-2408 GCA_038212815.1 Cytophagales bacterium | reverse complement strand
CTGTTCGCAACCGCCCTGCCCATTCAGGTGTTGACGGAAGGCTATATGGACGATTCGCTGCGGGAGGCCAGAAAAGCAACGGAGCAGTTTCGGGACGAAGGGCAATCATCACTGCATTGTTTTGTGCTACAACAACGCCATGCGATACATGACCGACACTTGGGGGCAGCCCTATTATTGATGAACACCGTCCAACCCGACCTGCCGCAACGGGTTATTTTCTGCGATACGCTGAAGCCAGATGGACAGCCACCCTGGTTACCTAAGTTTAAACACTACCTCGATACAGTGTTTCCGCAACCGCCCGGCAGTACGCCTGCTTCAGACCGGCTGGAAGATGGCGGCCTTAACCTGCAACGCCTGCACGATGGGGTGCCGGTGCGCCACCAGGACATTGATTGCGCCTTTTATACAGCCTCTATAGCCCGCGCCCTGATTCAGCTCACCAAACTGTTGCCGGGTCTGCTCATCAGCGGCTCCCTTGATGACATCGTGAGCCAGATGACCGAACGGATGCCTGACTACTTTCAGCAGGCCAACCTGCCTAAAAACCCGGCTCTTGTGCGCGAGGTGAATATCGTTCGACGGTGGCAAACGGGTCAGGAAGCCCTGTTCGATATTCACCAGAACTGCCTCGCCGACTCAACCCCGCTACCAGTTCCAGTGTTAGACAGCATTCATTGGGAACCGACCGACCCAGTTGCTCCCTGTACCGATTTGTCGGCGGCCGCCTAAGGTTACCCTCTCTTGGGTAAGCCAATTTGTTAGGCTATATTGCCAACTTTTCGATTTTGTGTACATGGAGTTATTTGAAGAAGAGATCAGGCGGCTTGAAGCGGTAGTCAATACCCATGCACCCGGCAGCATTGTCTTTTATGGTAGTTCGACCATTCGATTGTGGGCAAGCCTTCAGCCCGATTTTCCGCATACCGACCTAATTAATGCCGGTTTTGGTGGCTCTACCCTGGCCGCCTGCGCCTGGTATTTCGAGCGGGTGGTAGTGCCTGCCCGCCCCCGATCCGTTATCCTGTACGCAGGCGACAACGATATTGGCGAGAACCGACAACCCGAAGAAATTTATTTATTCTTCTGCGCCCTGGCCGACAAGATGCAGCGGCTTTTGCCGGGCATACCCCTTTGGTTCATTGGGATTAAACCCAGCCCTGCCCGCTGGGCAATGGCGGTGCCCATTCGGGCGGCTAATGCCGCAATTGCTCATGAAATAACGCGCCTACCCAATGCCACGTTTATCGACCTGTCGGCGGTGATGCTGGACGAACACAACCAACCCCGGCAAGAATTATTTGACTCCGACGGGCTGCACCTGAGTACTGCCGGATACGCCCTTTGGCAACGGGAGCTACGCCAACGCTGCACCGATTTACAGGAATAGCCACACGCCCCCGTGATCGGAATGGACGGCTTCGGGGAAATGACCTGCATCGCGGATGGTCTCACGCAGGGTGTCGCTCACAGAGATATAGTCGATCCGCCAGCCTTTGTTGTTGGCTCTGGCACCGGCCCGGTAACTCCACCAGCTATACGCCACAGTATCAGGGTATTTGTGCCGGAATGTATCCGTAAATCCACTGGCAAACCAGGCATCCATCCACGCTCGCTCTTCCGGCAAAAAGCCGGTAGTGTTTTTGTTCCGAACAGGGTCGTGAATATCGATGGCGGTATGGGCAATATTGTAATCGCCCACCACAATCAGGTTTGGGCGGGTTTGCCGAAGTTGCTGCACATAATCGTAAAAATCGGTTAGAAACTGCATTTTCAGTCCCTGCCGCGCATCGCCCGTGGTGCCAGAGGGGAAATAGCAGTTCAGCACCGTTAGCTCGCCAAAGTCGGTACGCAGAATCCGGCCCTCGCAGTCGTAAACAGATAGCCCGCAGCCCATCACTACGTTGGTGGGAGCCACTTTCGAGAACGTTGCCACGCCCGAATACCCTTTTTTTACGGCAGCGTGCCAGTGGTACTGATACCCCAACTGCTCGAACGGCAGCAAATCGACCACATCGTGAGTGGCTTTCACCTCCTGGAAGCAAAGCACATCGAAATCCTGCTGCGCCAGCCAGTCGATCAGCCCATTGCGGATAGCCGCCCGGATGCCGTTGAGGTTATAGGAAAGAAGTTTCACTCAGATAATACACGTTAGCTTTCTGACTCATCCTGCTTTTTAATGGCTTCGATGAGTTCATCAATTAGTAGCACATCATTCAAATCTTTTGTCCGTCGAGCCAGTACTTTCGTTTCACGCAGGTCATTTATATGGAGGAAATAAATGACCTGGCCTCCTGGCATTGTAAATGGTCTTGCCCGTTTGGAACACTCTGTATAGTTTAACCGAAAATGTACACAGGTCAAAATATCAATTTGATCTTCTAACCGAATAATCTGTGGCTGGG
>JBBQUC010000593.1:0-2408 GCA_038212815.1 Cytophagales bacterium | reverse complement strand
TCCGTAACCGCTGGGGCACCGCCCCCCAACTCCTGGCCCAACTGGAGCAGGCCCGCGCTGAGGGAGTCGATATTACGGCCGACTGCTACCCCTACGAGTCGTGGATGTCCACCCTGCGGGTGCTGTTTCCCAAGCGCGACTACACCAACCCGGTCAGTGCCGAGTTTGCCGCCACTCAGTTGTTCGACCCCGCCCAGTCGGTGCTGGTGCGGTTTGCGGCCAACCCCACCTACGCGGGCAAAACCGTGAGGGCAGTTGCGCAGGAGCGGGGCCAAACGGCTGGCCAAACGCTGATGGGGTTAGTGAGCGAAGCGGCCACCTACGCCCGGCAGCACCCCGATGCCGAGGGCGTGGAAGGCATCATGGCGAAGTCGATGGATGCGGGCGATGTGGGTAATTTTCTGGCCTGGCCCCACACCAGTATCTGTTCCGACGGCACCACCGAAGGCCACCCACGCGGCTACGGAGCCTTTACCCGAGTGCTGGGCCGGTATGTGCGCGAGCAAAAACTCATGCCCCTCGAAACGGCGATCTACAAAATGACCGCCCTCCCCGCCACCACCCTGGGTCTCCAAAACCGGGGCCTCATTACCCCCGGTTATATGGCCGACCTGGTACTCGTTAACCCCGATACCGTGCTTGACCACGCCACGATTGGCAACAACAAAGCGGTATCTACCGGCATCGAAGCCGTTTGGGTAGCCGGGCAATTGGTGTATCAAGGGCAGAAACCTACGGGAAATAAGCCGGGCGTACTGGTGAAGCGGGCGAAATAGGACTTATTCGTATTCTGTATTGTTTGTGTGCCTATTTTGTATTGTCGCCGAGGCAAAGACGGTATTGGAACTATAGTCGCATTTAGTATTGCCGATGCCGCGCTGAAATTAGTTATTCAATGGGCATGGGACGAGGATTTCTGGGCGTGGGTAAAGCAAGAGTACGTATATTTGTACGTATTTATGATAAAAATTATGCAGGTTCTTAATTATTCCGAATTTCGGCGGCACATGAAAGCCAAACTCGATCAGGTCAATAACGACCATGATGTGATGGTCATTAACCGGGGAGAGGGGCGAAACGTGGTTGTGCTATCGCTGGATGAATACAACGCACTTACCGAAACCGCTTATTTAGTGAGTACTACGGCCAATCGGCAGCGACTTCATGAAGCGTTAGACCGCTTTGAGCGGGGCGAATTTGACACCCACACCTTACCGGAGTAATGGATATTTTATGGGATAGAAATGCCTGGTCTGATTACCTCTACTGGCAGGCCACAGACCCAACTTTAGTAAAGCGTATCAATGAGTTAGTCAAAGACATCAGCCGAAATCCATTTAGTGGCATCGGTAAACCCGAACCACTTCGGCATGAGTTCAGAGGCTTTTGGTCAAGGCGCATCAATGAAGAACATCGGCTTGTTTACCGGGTTGTTGACGCTCGAATATACGTTCTCCAGTGCCGATTTCACTACTAAACTGGCTGACCTACCAGACCTGCCCTCAGGGGCCACCCATGCGGCTACGGATACCGTGCTTGACCACGCCACGATTGGCAACAACAAAGCGGTATCTACCGGCATCGAAGCCGTTTGGGTAGCCGGGCAATTAGTGTATCAGGGGCAGAAACCTACAGGCAACAAGCCGGGCGTACTGGTGAAGCGGGCGAGTCGATAAAGGCAGCAACCTATCGCCAGGAGGTTGGGCTGCCCGACTCGCATACGGGTGGCTCGTTTTCAGCGGTGACCGACCCACGCAGAGCGGACAAAATGGTGTGTTAGTCAACTTTTATGATCGTCGCCTGGCGCGCAATCATACTCCATGAGTTCGCTGAATTTCGCCAGATATTCGTGAACCTCCTTGTCACTACTTTTCCAGCATTCATTTGTTGCCCTTGAGGTTTAATCACTTCCTCACCCATGACAATGGCTAAGTCTCCATTAAAAGTGATTTTTTCAATATGTCTCTCAAAGGATAAATAGTTTAGCTGGCCTGTTCTTAGTTGCATTTTGGTTCCGTCAACGGTTCCAACCCGATTGGCAGGCGTATTGACAATCATAGTGGGCGACCAGAGTCGCCCAAATAAAGTGACAGAATCACCCCGCAAAGCGGCTTCGCGTTCTTGATTTTCAAGATTCCGGATAATGATTTCGTTGGCATCCTGGGCTACTAAACAGAGAGCCACCAAATTGAAAAGCAACGATAAAATCAAGGTTTTCATGGTCATTCATTTTACATTTAATCTTGCCTGGCTGCGGTGTTTATACTGTCGCAGGAGACATGGACGTTGAAGCCTACTCCTCACTTTGGCAGATGGTTGACTTGTCAGCCATAACCGCGAAATGGACATTCAGAATTTCCTACCTATAACATTCAATCTATTGCCCAAAAGCTGACACTCACGCACTT
>JBBQUC010000592.1:0-2413 GCA_038212815.1 Cytophagales bacterium | reverse complement strand
GTTTTGGCCCTCCACTTTAATGGTCAGGGTGCACTGAGCGGTTTCAGAGAACGTCTTAAAAAAGTGGAGATCCATCTCGGTAGGCATCTCCCCAATCCGCTCACGGCGGAATTCGGCCTCCCAAACTAGCCACGGGCGACCCGAAAAATCAATGGTCACCTGCGCCAGAGCTTCGTCCATGGGTAGCAGATACCCATACCGGCTAATCCCCCGCTTATCGCCCAATGCTTTCCGGTAGGCTTCGCCCAGGGCCAGTGCCGTATCTTCAATGGTATGGTGTTCGTCGATGTGCAGATCGCCCTGCACGTGTATCCGCAAATCGGCCCCGGAGTGCTTGGCCAGTTGGTCGAGCATATGGTCGAAAAATCCCAGCCCGGTCTGCATATCGGCCCGGCCCCGACCATCGAGGTTGAGGTCGATGCTGATTTTGGTTTCGTTGGTTACCCGCTCGACAGTGGCCGTACGGGGCGGCAGGCGCAGAAATTCATAAATTTTATCCCAGTCATCGGTCATCAGGGCCAATGCCTGCTCCTGTTGCGGGGTAAGTGGGTCGATGAGGCCGGAGGTGGCCGACTGATTAGGGGGCAGATAAAGAATCGCTTTGCAACCGAGGTTTACGGCCATCTGCACATCAGTAATCCGGTCGCCAATCACGTAGCTATTGACCAAATCATATGGGTTAGTCAGGTATTCGGTGAGCATACCGATGCCCGGTTTACGGGTGGGGGCATTGTCGTGCGGAAAGTGTTTGTCGATGTGAATAGTGGCCCAGGTTATGTTCTCGCCCGCCAGGGTGCTGAGCATTTTGTTATGGGCAGGCCAGAAGGTGTCTTCGGGAAAAGAAGCTGTGCCGAGGCCATCCTGATTGGTCACCATCACCAGGGCAAAGTCGGTTTCTTCGGCCAGTTTGCGGAGGTTAGAGATCGCTTTAGGCACAAAATCCAGTTTGGCCAGTGAGTCAACCTGCTGATCAGGCTGCGGTTCGATGAGGATTGTCCCGTCGCGGTCGATGAATAAAATTTTTTGCATTGGAAAGCATGTTTTCGGAGGCAAAGGTAAAGTAACTGGCTAAATACGCCGAAAAAACGTTATTTTTGCCCATCCTAAAGCATCCCTGTCCTACGTACTGTTACCCGGTGAAACTTAGTTGATACGATTTGTGATTGGATTGTCTGCACCAGTATCCGTTAGCTAGTTTATAAAAATTTATACGATTTTCTATAGTTTATCATGCCCGACAAAGCGGCTAATCTCATCCGAATTGGTGTTTTCTACGACGGTAATTATTTTCTTCACGTCAGCAACTACTACAACTACTCTCACGAACGACGCAGCCGCATTGCCATCTCCGGGCTGCACGGGTTCATCCGTAAACAGGTAGCCGATGCCTTTAGCACCGACGAGCGACTCTGCCAGATTGTCGATGCCCACTATTTCCGGGGGCGGCTCAACGCCCACGAAGCCAGTCAGCGTGGTAACCAGTTATTCTACGACCGGCTATTCGATGACATCCTGATGTCGGAGGGGGTAGTCACGCACTATCTGCCCGTAAAGAGCTACGGCGGTGCGCGGCACGAAAAAGGCATTGATGTGTGGCTCGCCCTGGAAGCCTTCGAGTTGGCATTCTACAAACGCTTCGATGTAGTGGTACTTATCACCGCCGATGGCGACTATATACCCCTTGCCCGCAAACTCAATACCTTGGGTGCCAGGGTAGTAGTGCTGAGTTGGGACTTTGAGTACCTCACCGACGAGGGCGAACGGATGGTAACGCGTACCTCGCAGGACTTGCTGGCCGAGGTATCGTATCCGATTGCCATGCACGGTCTGATCGACAACGGCCTGCGGCAGAATGACCCGGTTATTCAGGAGTTGTTTGTGAAGCAACTGGCCCGTCCCGATACTCAACCCCGCCCCAGTCGCGAACAAACCCTACGGATTTATACCAATGGAAATGAGCTGAACGGCAACGGAGAACACGAAACCAATGGGCAGGTATCAGACGAGACTGGCGATGAACCACCAGTCGGCCAAACCGGCGAAGCGGCTAAAACCAGCACCATTCGTACCCTGAAAAATGGGTATGGCTTTATCAACTTCCCCCCCAACAACTTATTCTTTCACCACACCAGCCTGCGCGATATTGATTTCAACGAACTCCAGGTCGATGATGAGGTGGCGTTCCGGGTTGGCCAAAACCCCGACGGCAAAGATATCGCCGTCGATGTTCGGCTCCTGGCCCTTTAGTTTCACGTCAGTACACGTCGCGGTCTTTTTTGGTCATTTGCTGCGCGAATCCACTGGCGCAGCAAATAGCCATTCTGCTAATAATACAATTTAGTAGAACGTTCATTTGCTTTATTCAGGAATTCTCCTTACTTTTGCAACAGTTTTTCAAGCGACATCCGTCGTG
>JBBQUC010000591.1:0-2444 GCA_038212815.1 Cytophagales bacterium | reverse complement strand
GGCAGCGTGACCGCCCATACCCAGGTACGGCTCCAGAACGGCTGGTTTCCCGTGCGCGTCGGCCACAGCAAATTTCAGCACATACGGCTTGCCAGCCTCCTGCACGGTGCCTGGCTGATCGACCCAAAGCATGGTGGAGCCGTCGTTGAGCCGGGTACTGACCCCCGGTTTACCACAGGCCACCATAGCCGCATCGAGCGTTGGCGCGTTGGCGGCTTTTGTTGTTTTCTGGAAGGGTTCAACCACCCGATAACTATCGTCGGGGTCAGTCGGTTGAGCAGTAGCCACGGCAGTGGGAGCGGGCAGGTCTATGGTGTCGGTAAGGGTTTCGGCAAAGCCAGAGCGGAACACAATATCGGCATAGACCAGGTATTTACCAGCGGGCAAGCCAGGCAAAGCCGACTGATATTGGGTGGTATCCTGCCGTACGGGGTGCAGGTGCGCAAAGGCATCGAGACCTGGAATGCTAACCAGAAATACGTGCATCAACTTCCCGTGATCGGGTAGTACAAAGCTCAAAGGTCGGCGTTTTTGCCAGTCAGTAGAAAACCCCGCGGTATCGGCCCGGATAGTGAGCATCCGTTGACCGTTTACGTTCGCTACGGATGCCTGAATAGGCAGGGGTTTATACAGTTGCTGGGTGCGGTAAGCCTGCGCTTCACTAGTCCACCACGACCGCCAGCCTGCCAAAATCAAGACCATCAGAACGGCTCCTACACCCATTCCCACCTGTCGGCGACGGCGAAGTTTATCCATGACGCTGCCTGGTTCAACTACCCCATCGGCATTGCTGGCTCCCACAATCGTAATCATCATAATCACGAGCAACAACCCCATCAGGGCAAGACCAATGCCCGTGCCTTCGGGCATATCGCGCAGGGCCGTGGCTACTGACATGACCGGCACCACCAGCGTGGCCTTTCCATCGGGGCCATTCAAGTCAATCTCAATACTCGACGAACCACTGTCCATCAACCATACATCACCTTCATAGCGGTTGCCTTCAGTGAGCGTTAGTATATCGTGGGTTGGGGCACCTTTGTTGCCGGAGCGAAAATAAATGGGCCTGGCCCCCAGGGTACTCACTCTACCCTGTTCCACAAAAACGGTGACTTTAGCTGTTCCTGGCACCACATCGGGTGGTTGAACACTCACCAGCACCTGGTACTTACCAGCCTGCTTTTTTAAAATCACCCCCGAACTACCAACATGGGCAAACGCATTGACAGAAAGCAGCAGTAGAGGCAACCACATGTGGTTGCTGGTTAACCAGCCCATTAGATTGCTCTTTAACCAGAATAGATTCATTTCCAGAAGTCTTTTTATCATTACCGTACTACCCGTTTCATCCAGTTGCCCCACAGTAGGCCCACGCGGGCCGAGAAGGTAGCATAAATCAACGCACGGCCAAACCCAAGGGCAAACTCTACTGCTGATTGTTTAAACCAAGGCGAGAACGCATAGCGATATTCCCAGTCGGGGGGGCTGTTATATGTCCAGGAGTACGACATAAAAACACCATTGCGGGCTAAAGGCGAAGTCTGTAAAAATGTACCGAAAGGCCATTGTACTACCAGCAGCACCAGCACGAAAGCAACGCCCAATAAAACTGCCAGCAACCAGTCGTTTAGTTTGCGCCCAGTTCCTTCTCCAGTTTTGGGGGCATCGAAGCGGTGCATCAGGTAATCGAGTACAAAAGCCGGGATAACCAGCAGAGGTGGAAAAACAAACGGCTGGTAGGTGGTAATGGGGTTCAGCACCGGGCCAAGCCGGGGGGTAGCCGGGAAGTATTGCAACACCCAGCTAGGCACCAGCATGGTTAGCATAAAGATAGCCGCAATGGTTGTGAGGGGCCAACGCAACAACGATGCCCGGCCCACCGCCAGCAGGAAAAAAGGAAAGATTATCCCTCCGGTAGCGTAATAGATACTGTTTTGGGATTCATACCGCCCCATCGACTCCGATGCTAAGGTAAAAAGCATGGCCAGCAATAGGCCCGCCGAAAGCGCGAAAAGGCCTTTTAACCGCCCTATCCGACGCTGATCCATGTCGGTCAGCGTAGTAGTTGGCATGCTGCGGTACTGGTTCTGGAGTGCCAATACACCAATCATAGCACCGAGTTGCACGGTCATGATGCCAATGGCTAAAATGGTGTGCGGAGGAGTCAGAATCTGTACGTCCAGCCCATAGGTATTATGCCACCACTCATCGAAGGGTGCCGAGGTCAGCATGGCCAATGCTCCCCAAACCGAAAACATGGCTCCCAGCGAACCGTAGAAAACGCCCCAGAACGGCACCGCCCCTGCACGGCCCGGATGGTTTTTGGTGAGCGTCAGGTTCAAAATTTGATACGCCGAGAACAGGCCCGCCACTCCTGCGCCCACATAGATTACCAAATGCGGAGGAGCGAATAGCCCATCGCGACCAATACTCATGTGCCACAT
>JBBQUC010000590.1:0-2445 GCA_038212815.1 Cytophagales bacterium | reverse complement strand
TCCCCCAGCAAGTCATCCATGCCAAACACCCCTTCGTGGCCGGGCAGCCACTCGGCAGCAATGACCGCACCGAGGGCAAACCCCTGTCGGTTGTGGGCAGTATGGGTAATCTCAATCCGGTCAACGGCCGAGTCATACTGTACAGTATGGGTGCCAGGCACCTTACCTTCGCGGATCGACTCGATGGGCACCTCGCCCCCAATGCCATCGGCCAGGGTAATGGCCGTGCCGCTGGGAGCGTCTTTCTTTTCGGTATGATGAATCTCGGTCATCGACACCCGATACGAGGGGTAGTTCCGCATGAACTGCGCCAGGACTTTGTTCAACCGAAAGAACAAATTTACGCCAATACTGTAATTAGAGGCCCAAAAAAATTGACCTTTCCGCTCCCGGCATAGCTGTTCAATGGTATCGCGGTGGGTAGCCCAGCCCGTTGTGCCACTCACAATAGGCCAGCCCCGCTCCAGACAATACCCAATATTACCGGGAGCTGCTTCGGGGGAACTGAATTCAATGGCCACATCGACACCGGTATCGGGCAGTTGGTCGAGGTCAGCACGGTTATGCAGGTCGATACGGCCTACAATCTGGTGGCCCCGCTCAAGCGCGATCTGCTCAATGGTGCGTCCCATTTTACCATAGCCAAGAAGGAGGATGTTCATAGTGTCGGTCATAGTGTCGGTCAGTTAGTCAGTAAATAGTCGACCAACTCACTGACTAACTATTTTAGTGTTAATGCCAACCGCAGCCCCGGTATAGGGCCGTTGGGCGTGGGGATAACGGCTGGGGTATAATGCAGGGTTAAATCGTCGGACAGGTCGAAGGTGCGGAGGTGGGCGGCTACGTTGGCCTCGACGGCGTTGAGCAGCCACACCCCGGCAAACAGAAAGATGTTCAGGTCGCGGTAACGGCGAGTCAGGTCGTAGCCCCGTTTAGCACCCTGCGTGGTTTCAAAAATTGCCCCCCGGATATTCACCTGTTTAACAGCAACGTGTTTACCCTCGATGATGTCGCCATACAGCAGCCGCCGATACCCATCTTCAAAGTCAGCAGCATAGCCCCGATAATACAGAAAAAAGTACCCGCAGGTAGCTAGACCGGCATAGACAAACGGTACTTTCCAGGGTTGTTTGTTATAGATTTGCCCCAGACCCGGTAGAGCTAATGACCGCAGCAACGCCGTTTTTGGCACAATTTTGCGAATGGCGGCTTCAGCTTTGGGACTTACCTGCACCGTGTCGGCACGCGTGGGCCGTACTCCCGCCGAGTCGGCAGTTGTCAGCACCGACTCGCCAATCCGAACGGCGGGAGTAATGAGGCTATCGCGGATCACCTGCGTCGAATCCGGCAGACGCACCGGATTTTGGGCAAACGCTGTCCCACTCCCAAACGGGAGCATGCTGGTTAAACTGATAAAACAAAGTAGCTGAACCTGTGTCAATGCCTGTAATACCCGCGCCATGATGCCAGAATAACGTTGGGAAACAATGCCTGGGGATTTATTTTGGTTTTTTTAACAACCAACCCCTTGCTCCCACCGTACAAACCCGGCTCAGGCGGAGTAGTTTATTTTTTCCAGAATTCGGGTCAGTTCCTCCTGCGAAGTAAACGGAATTTTAATCTCCCCCTTATGCTGTTCATCGGCTTTGATAGACACTTTGGTGCCAAACGTGGACGACAGTTTAAACTGAAGCGAGCGCATCTCTTGCTTGGGCAGCGTTAATTTGCGGGCAGGTTCGTCAGACTCAATATCCAGATTTCGTACGGCTTCTTCCACCTTCCTGACCGACCACTCTTCAGCAATGGCGCGGTTGAAGAGTTTGATCTGTGTATCGGAGCTGTCGATGTTGATAATGGCGCGGGCGTGGCCCATCGAAATTCGGTTGTCGCGCAGCGCAGCCTGGATAACGGGGGGCAGTTTCAGCAGCCGAATGTAATTATTGACCGTAGTCCGGTTTTTACCCACGCGTTCGCCCAGTTCCTCCTGCTTCAAACTACACTCGGTAATGAGCCGCTGGTAGCTGAGGGCAATTTCAATGGAGTTCAGATTCTCGCGCTGAATGTTCTCGATCAGGGCCATTTCCAGCATCTGCTGGTCATTCGCCGTTCGGATATAGGCCGGAATCTGGGTCATGCCAATCATCTTGCTGGCCTGCAACCGCCGTTCGCCCGAAATAAGCTGGTAGGTATCCCTCCCCGACTGCCGCACGGTAATAGGCTGAATGATGCCCTGCACCCGAATCGAATCGGCCAGTTCCTGCAGGGCTTCTTCATCGAACCGAGTACGGGGTTGAAAGGGGTTGGTGGCAATCTGTTCCAGGCGAATTTCCGACATGGTGCTGATCGTATCGTAGCCCGTATGTTTATTGGTAGGCCGATTCACCATTTCGCTATCCTGTAAGAGCGCACCGAGTCCGCGCCCTAATCCCATCACTTTTTTCCCCG
>JBBQUC010000589.1:0-2446 GCA_038212815.1 Cytophagales bacterium | reverse complement strand
GACCAAAATATCGAGCAGTGCATGCTTTTTGCGTCGGTTAAGCCGAAAGTCAGGGACTTTGGCAAAGAATGTTTCCCAGTTCATTCCCCAAAGGTCTGACTAGAATCACAATACCCCTATTTTTATGCGTTCAACCTGTTTAATCAGCTACATCCGAGTTTATAAACTATTTTTGCTGAATGAGTCGCTAATTTCGCATCGGTTCTCATCCGTTTCTCCAGCGTTTCGGCAACGTATTGTTAGTGCCCTAACGAACTTGCTGGCCTAAGAGACTCATTTTACTTGAACGACTGATTCATCTGTCAGATACGCTGATCCTGCTGTGATTACCTGACTAATGCCGGTCAGTCCGCTGGTGAGCAGTACTTTATTGCCTGCGATGTACCCAATCTGAACGGGTTGTTTCCGAATGTGGGTTGGGCTGTTGGGCTGGTTGTTCGTGGCCAGCACATACACAAACCCTTCTTTGCCGTTGCCCTCTACAATGGCTTCTACCGGCACTACCGAATACGACCGGCTTTGGGCCGGGCTGAGGGTAACATGGGCAAAAAGACCCGGTGCCATTTTTACCCCTGACATTGCCAGGTGAACCTCTACCTGATACAGTTTATTGACCACATCGGCCGCCTGAGCCAGTTCGCTGATTTGACCCGTAAACTGGCGGTCGGGGTAGGCATCGAGGGCAATGGTGGCCCGGTTACCCAGCCGCAGCCTGGCCCAATCTTTATCCGACACACCCACGCGCACCACCCAATCGGCCTGGCGGTTCCCCGACAGCAGGAACACCCCCGCCCCCGGAGCCGCAAATTCGCCCTCGTTCATCAGCTTGCGGGTTACTGTACCATCTACCGATGCCCGAATTTGGGCGTAGTTGCGGTTGAACTGAGCAATGGTTAGGTTCTGCTTGGCTACATTTTGCCCCGTAGTCACGTTCTGGAGTTGTTCGAGGGTAGCGGCTGTATCGGCATACAGTGCTTTTACCCGGCCCAGGTCTCGCTCGGCTTTTTCAGTAGCCAATTGTGCCTGACTTACCTGCGCGTTTATTTCGGTGAGGTCGAGGGTGGCCAGTAACTGCCCTTTTCTGACCGACTGTCCTTCGTCGGCGTAGAGTTTGTTGATAATGCCGCCAATTTTGAACGATAGACGGGCCTCTTCTGATGAAGAAACCAGCCCGGAGGCTACTATCGGCTCGGCCCGAACCACCGTTTCGACGGGGGCTAGCCGAACGGGTATGGCCACCTCGTCGGCGGTGGCTGCCGGTTGTTTTTCGGTCTGCCTGGCCTTAGAGCCACAGCCCCAGCCCACAAGCGATATGGCGATAGCCAGGAAAAGATGATGGAGTTTCATAGAGGTTGCGCAAAGAGCGTAGTTAAATAAGCGTTTATACTCAACAGGATGCAAAGCGGACTATAATAGTGGCTATCCATGCGGGCAAAAAGTGTGGAGGCTGGGCGTTTGAAAAAACCAACATACCGAAAATCGCCAATGGCCCGAAGCAGAAAAATAGCGGCAATAATCCAGAGACCGTAATGGTGTAGCCAGGCAGGCAATGCAACCGCTAACCACCCAATATGGATTAAGTGTAGCCCGGCAAACCCAGCCAGAACAGCGGCTACTGTCAGGGTAGGTATCACCCCAGGGCGGAACGCGGGCACACCATTCAGCATCGGAATAGCCCCGTTGGCTCCTCGGCGGCCCCCAAATGCCCAATACATGTGAATCAGAACCAGTAAACTCAAAATCAGAAAATTCAGGAGTGCAGGAATCATCGTTGTGAAAGCAAAGGATTGACGGTGAACAGTTACGGATTGATGGCGGTGACCCGGTCTAATTCGGCCCGTTTAAGCAGCATATCGTGGCGGGCCAGGGTACGCTGTAGTTGCGCCGTGAGCCGGTCGTTTTGCGCCCGCAGGTACTCGATAAGCAGGGCCTGCCCATTGCGGTATTTGCTGTCGATAATTTTAAATGTTTGTTCGGCATTGACCAGACCCGTTTGAGTAGCAATCAGCGATTCGTTGGCGGCATCGAGGTTGTAATAAGCCTGCACCACCTGCAACTGAATCTGTTTTTCTACTTCGGCTTGACGGGTTTGCAGCAGCGAGGTCTGGATTTTAGCCTGCTGAATCTTCGACCGCTTTTCGTAGCCGCGAAACAAATCCCACTGCAAACCGAGCTGCGCCACTACGTAGGCCTGATTCCGAAAGGTGTAGCCATACCCCTGAAAACCGGCATTGCCACCAATATACAGGTTAGGCCGGTTGGCACTAGCTTCATTGAGCCGAACCGCCGTTTGGGCCGCCTGAATAGAACTGCCTAATTGCGCCAACTCCTGCCGCCCGTGCAGGGCTGCCTGGGTCAGATCGGCCAGGACAGGCTAGGCGGCTGGGGTAGTTTGAACCATTAGCGAGTCAGCTAGCAGGGGCGATTGCAGGTCGCGGTGGAGTAA
>JBBQUC010000588.1:0-2460 GCA_038212815.1 Cytophagales bacterium | reverse complement strand
CAAAGCTGAAAATGGTGGTTACGCCCAGTGTGCCTTTGCCCAGCACCCGCAGGTTCACCACGGGGTGGTCAGTGGCGAGCTGCCGCCAGATAAACCCCGCCAGCCCACCCACCGCCGTGATGGTGAGGAGTAGAATGGTTTTCGAGGCAAACCAGTCATCAGACTGCCCTTTTTCAAGCACGTATTGCAGCGAACCAACCCCCGCCGCCAGTAGGGCAATACCGGGGTAATCGATCTTGATCTGGCTTTTGCGGGTGCCTTCGCCGGGTTTTTTGGCAATGTAGAGCAGGGTCAGAATAGTGGCCGCAATGCCAATGGGCACGTTGACGTAAAAGATGTAGGACCAGTGGTAATTATCGACGATGATACCACCCAAAAATGGGCCAAGCGTAGGACCGAGGATAATGCCCATGCCGAAAATGCCGGAGGCCACGCCCCGTTTGGCCGGTGGAAACGCGTCGAAAATGATGCCCTGCGACGTAGAAAGCAATGCCCCGCCGCCCATGCCCTGGATAAACCGCCAGAAAACCAACCCCCCCAAACTGGTGGAACTGGCGCAGAAATAGGAGGCCACCGTGAAGAGGATGATTGAGGCGACGTAATACTTTTTCCGCCCGAAATAGTCAGCCAGAAAGCCTGTCATAGGAATGATAATGACGTTGGCGATGGCGTAGGAGGTAACCACCCAGGCTACGTCTTCGATGGTAGCACCGAGTGCCCCGGCAATCTCGTTGAGCGCGACGTTGACAATCGTCACGTCGATTAGCTCCATAACGGCGGCTGAAATAGCCGTAATCACGATAATGGTGCGGAGTAGCCCCGTGGGAGCAGAGACCGCGTTGGCGGGGAGGGTGGCCTGCATAAGTAAGCGGTGAGCAGAAACTAGTTGGAATAGCTATTGAACCCGCATATAGTCAAGTTAGTTTACTATTTTTTGCCAAAATCAGGACCTGGATGTATTGGGCTGGACGTTGTTTTCGACGACGTATATCAGCCCTTCATACCCCGCAGCAGTGTCTGGGATTTCATCTCGGTTTCGAGCCACTCCTTCTGGGGGTCAGAGTCTTCGGTGAGGCCCGCGCCGGCATAGAGGGTAGCTATTGATCCTTCCAGTTTCAGGCAGCGGATGTGGACAAACAGACTACTCGCCGAATCGATGTTGACGGGGCCAAGGAAACCCGCGTAGAACCCCCGGTCGTGGCGTTCATGGACTTGAATAAACGATAGCGCCTCGGGGCGGGGCATACCACATACCGCCGACGTGGGGTGCAACAGTCGCAACATCACCGTGCCCAACTGCGGGAAATTTACGGCCTTCGTATCCACGCTGTATTGGCTGCATAAGTGCATCAGGTTACCCGCCTGAGCCGTTTTTGGGCCTTCTTCGTGGTATTCGCGCAGCCGGATTTTCTTGAAACAGCCAATAATATACCGACTTACCAGGGCTTGTTCTTCAATCTCTTTTTGCGACCAAAGCGCGTCGGCGGTCCGTTTCATGGTGCCATCGGGCAAATAAGCCGATTGCGTTCCGGCTAGGGCCACGGTCTTGAAAATGCCTCCGGCATCTACGCTCACGAGGCGTTCGGGAGTAGCCGAAAGCCAGATTTGGGCCTTTTTACCCCCGGTGCCGTCGGGCAGAAAAACCGCCGATATGAACGCTGCCGGATAGGCGGCGCAGAGCCGGTCGAACAAGACCGTTACGTCGGGCTGTTGGCCGAAGTCGATGGTTTTGGTGCGTGAAATGACCACTTTCCAGAAATGACCCGCCTGCATTTCAGCTACGGCTTCGGCCACGGTAGCCTCGAAATTAGCCTGTGCATCGGGGTTGGCCACTTCTCTGAACGCAATGGTATCCGGCGTTGAATCAGCCTGTTGCCTTACCCGTTCGGCGGCCAGCTCAAACGCATCGCTGGTCTCGGTGCTGGTCATATGGCGGATTTCTACGTCGCCGTTTTGGCCGAAGACATAATGTTGGTTAGCCTGTAAATAGTAGGCACTGGCCTCGTTATGGGTGGCACTAGCCGAGCTAAAAAGGCCCATAGCGAAGCCGGGAGGGCATTCGTCAAGGTCTGTGGATTGCTCGGTAAGGGCATCGCCAAGGTGAACAATCAGGTGTTTTTCGGTCTGGTGCGGCAGCCGCCAAAGAGCCGCCGGATGGCCGGTTTCGTGGGCCGTTTGCCAGAGGTGACTGGACGAAGGAGCAGGTAAGCGAACAGTGGTAATGGAGTCAGATGAAGCGTTCATGCCGGAAAGCAGCCTTTATTCATCTGGATAACAAGTAGTGGGGGGTAAAGAGTTTTTTTGCCGCGAACGTAGTAAACGGTATAGGTTGAAAAAAACCTATACCGTTTTTGGCCCGGCCTATTGCTTACGCTTTTGCCAACCGCCACTTCCTGATACCGATTTTGATCAGTACAAATAGGGCTCCGAAAAACAGAAGTATGCCCCAGCTTTTGAGTA
>JBBQUC010000587.1:0-2465 GCA_038212815.1 Cytophagales bacterium | reverse complement strand
ATTGCCTTCAAATTTATATTCCTGAACCGATGGATACGGCATGGCGGCTATTATCCGACGTACGTGCTGCGCCTGTTCAGGCATGAGCAGGTAGAGCGGATCGACCGCGCTATGGATGAGCAAATCCGGGTGCGGGGTGGGGTGGGGTATCTACGTGAACCGTTCATTCATCACGACCGGAAGGGTGTTCGGCACTGGTATGAAAAACACACCCGTTACGCTAACTTTCAGGCCGCCGAACTACTTCTTCGGCAGCACCACCGCATGTCATGGCGGCAGGCCTGGCAGCATCAGCGCGATCGTAAACGCTGGATCAAAGAGCGCATTTGGGTAATCATTCCCCCGCTTTTTCGGCCCTTTCTCTATTTCATTTATCGCTACGGGTTGCAGTGGGGGTTTCTGGATGGCCGGGCGGGGTTCATTTTCCACTTCAGCCACGCCTTTCTGTACCCGTTTATGACAGCCGCCATTTATACCGAAAAAAAACAGGAACTTACACCCATGCACGCCCCCGCCCAGCCTCATGAATAAACTGCGGAAACTGCTGCAATTTAGCCGCCTATATGGCTGGCCGCGTACCGCTCATAAAGTGGCGGGACGGCTGCGGTTCGGGCACATCCCGTTGATCGTCAAGGGTAAAAAAGAGACTGTAGGCAGCATATCGGTGATCGGCTGTGGGCAGTTTGCGTTTAGTACCCTCTGCTATTTTGTGCAGCAATACTGGCCCAATGCGTTTTTGTCGGCCTACGATACAGACTCACGGCAGGCGCAGAGCCTAGCCCAACACTGGGGCTTTCGGGAGGTGGCCCCTACGCCCGAAGCCGTTTTTACTCACCCATCGCTGCGGCTGGTGTATATAGCGGCTAATCACGCCAGCCACACGCCCTACGCCATCGAGGGTCTCCGGCGCGGGCTGGATGTCTATCTTGAAAAGCCTATTGCCGTGAGCCGCGAGCAACTGGTAGCCTTGTCGGCAACGTATAGGCAGGCGGTAGGGCAGTTGTGGGCGGGGTATAATCGGCCCTATGCGCGGGCCATTCAATTGCTGAAAGAGCGGGTACTTGCCCAACCGGCAGCGGGGCCATTTAGCATCAGCTACATCGTGAATGGCCATTTCCTGCCCGCCGACCACTGGTATCGGCACCCCAATGAAGGCACCCGTATTTGTGGTAACCTCGGCCACTGGCTCGACCTGACTGTGCATTGCTGGGCTTGGCGGCAGGCATTGCCCACCTGGGTAGATGTGCAAATGGCCTGGGCAAACCCCACCGAGCGAGACGATAACCTGGCCATTACCCTCACCACCGATTGCCACGATCTGGTAACGCTGGTACTGACCGCCCGCACGGAACCGTCGGAAGGGATTCGGGAGTTTATGAATCTGCAATATGGTAACCTGATAGCCCAGGTCGATGATTTTCAGCAACTGACCTGCTGGGAGGGTACGCGCAAACAACGCTGGCAGTTTACGCCCAAAGATGTGGGTCACGAGCGGGCTGCCTTACAGCCGTTTTGCACCGATAACCGACCCTGGGCTGAAGTAGAACTATCCACCCTGCTCATGCTTTTCATCCGCGATGCTCTCCTGACCGATACTGCTACCGCCCGCTTTACCCTACCCACCCAACTAGCCCGCTTCAATGAAGACATACAGCAGTACAGAGACTACCAACCACTACCTACCAACCACTAATTCCACCCTACTTTATGCCCAAAATTCTGATTACCGTTGGCACCCGGCCTAATTTTATTAAGGCAGCTCCGCTGCTACGGGCGTTGGGCGAGTATCCACACATACAGACGCGGCTGGTGCATACCGGGCAACACGATAATGAGGCCATGAGTACGGTTTTCTTTCAGCAACTGACCCTACCCCGACCTGCCTATGCCCTCAGTACGGCGGGTAGTACTACGGCAAAACTGACCGGCAATATTATACTGGCTCTTTGTGATGTGCTACCGCTCGAAAAGCCTGATCTGGTGCTGGTTATTGGCGACGTTACCGCTACCCTGGCTAGTGCGCTGGTAGCCGCACAGCACCACATTCCCATTGCCCATGTTGAAGCAGGACTACGGTCTGGCGACCGAACGATGCCCGAAGAAATAAACCGGATTCTGACCGATCAACTGGCCAGCTACCTGTTTGTGACCGAGCAGACGGGACTGGAAAATCTACAGCGCGAAGGAATTTCGGGCGCGGGGGTGCATTTTGTGGGTAATGTACTTATCGACACACTTATGCAGCACCGTCGACTGGCAACTCAGCGCGACCCACTAGCGGGGCGGGGTATTCAGTCCAACCAGTACACACTACTCACGATGCACCGGCCCGTGAATGTTGACACGCCCGAAGCCCTGCATCGGCTGCTAAACCTGATTAAAACCATTGGAGCGCAGCTACCCGTGGTGTTGCCACTGCACCCGCGCACGGCGCATAGTCTTGATTGTCATGGTATGATGGCCCG
>JBBQUC010000586.1:0-2514 GCA_038212815.1 Cytophagales bacterium | reverse complement strand
GCCACCATTCGCAAGCTTGCTCTTCAAGCCTTGCATCGTATGAAAGACAAAGAAAGTATTAAGAGTCGGCGGAAGTTAGCGGGTTGGGATAACAATTATTTGCTTAAAGTCCTAACCGCTATTTAAATGCGTTTAACCTGTAAAATTATCATTGCTGAAACGTCCTATGAATTAGCTGATACATTCCGTTTACAGACCATGCACTTCAGCTCCTTCCTCAAAAAACAGGTAGTTCAAAAAGTCGATGTAGGGCTTAATCAGGGTGCAGCCGTGCACAACCTCCTGAGCAAAACCCGCGCTGAGTACTTCACTGTCGGTGTAGCGGTGCATAAAGAACAGCTCTTTGCGCTTCAGCAAGTCAATATCGGGGTGGTCGGCAGCGTAGCCTTTTGGGGTAGTTTTCAGTACTTCACCCGCTGCTTCGGGGAAATAGGCCCGGAAGCTAGCCGCGTCGATAATGCTTTTCAGGTGCGGGGCATTGTAGTCGATCTCTTGCCTGAATTTGGCAAGTTGTGCAGGGGTAGGCTGCCACATGCCTGCCCCTAAAAACGACTCGTTGTTGGGCTGGAGGTGGATATAATAGTCGATCCGGCCCGAATGCCGCCCACCGGGGCCGATGGCTGCCGCAAAGTTTTTTTTGTAGGGAGCCTTGTCTTTCGAGAACCGAATGTCGCGATTGATGCGGAAGATACAGTCTTTCACACCGGTGTTTGGCAGGCTTTCGGTGGCGCATACGCCCGCCAGCACCTGCTCCACAAACCCAATAAACTCAACTTTGGCGGCATCGTAGCGCGGACGGTTGGCATGAAACCACTCGCGGTTATTGTTATCGACCAAATCGCGGAGAAACTGGAAGGTAGAGGCCGTAAGAGCGGTAGGTGCTGACTGATTTTTTTTCGTTGCCATAGGAGGCCCAAAGATACGAAGTCAGGCGGTTTTGGGCTATGTTTGTGGTTCCATCAGTAATGTCAGTAATGTATGTATGCCAAAAGGGTACGGGCTGTTTCTTCTGGGCTGGTTAGCGATCAGTGGGGGCGTAATGGCCCAAACCGATAGCTTAGCAAAAGTACACCTGCTGGATGAGGTTATTGTTACTACTTCAATGGCCTGCCAGAAACTGCTTATAGCGTTGCAGTATGGAATAGGTTAGTTCATATTCAGAGGATTGGAGGAGGAAGTCGTCGCTGAACTCGCAGAATTCTTTGAAGCGGTCAACGTCTTCGCCTTTCAACTCGGTGGCACGGAGGGTGATGAGTTCGAGCCGGTAGTAGGCCAGCATGTGTTTGCGGTGCTGCTGGGCAATAACCAACGCCTTTCGGCTCGACCGCGCCTGTTTGCTGAACAACTCGTAGAGCAGGGTAATGGGCGACTGGGCCAGGCTCAGAATCTGGTCGCCGGTGAGGCCCTTGCGGGCTTCGGGTTCGCGTAGAATCTGTTCCAGTTCGCGCCGGACTTCCGATTCGCGTTTCGCCCGTACAGTCAGTTCAGGCAGGTTGATGATGTCGTCACTGAGTTGCCGTTTCAGGGTAAGGGTAGGGTTTTTGGTTTGGCCATCCCAGTTGAAGGCCAGTCGCCCGTGGCTGGGGCTGGTAATAACCACCGAGTCGCCAGGTTTGACCTCCAGATAGTAGGCTCCCAGGGTATTGGTACGACCAACCGCTCTGGACCGCTGGTTAATCACACTGGCGTTGTTTACCCCCTTGCCCGTTTCGAGGTCAAGTACTTTGCCAATGATAAAGCGGGGCGGTTGGGCTACCCCACGTTGGACTAGGCCAGTCAGCGATACAAACAGCAACAAAATGACCAGACGCATACAGGGTGGTTCGGTTTTCAGGCACGAAGATAAGTCGTTGCGGGCGAGATTTTGTCGGCATGCCTCCGCTTAACATTTGTTAACATGGTGTATCTTGCGGTATGTCTAGTGAAACCGATAACCCGCCATCGTCAAGTAAGCCAGCCCCGAAAAAACCGGGGAAAACGCCCAAACCCACCAACCTGGCGCGGCAACTCCGGCAGTTAGAGCGCAAATATGCGGCTATGGGGCAGGATATGCCCTCGTATCTGGAAGGCCTGCTACAGGCCGATTACCTGACATACTGGGATTATGTCCATCTGGAAACGCTGCTTTCGTTGCAAAATCCCCGCACGGCCTACCCCGATGAGTTGATTTTTATCATCTATCACCAAACCACCGAACTCTATTTTAAACTGGTGCTGCATGAACTCCAGCAGATTGCTGACCACCCGGCTCTCACCCCCACTTTTTTTGCCGGGCGGATAGCGCGGGTTAACCGTTATTTTGAGATTCTGGAGCAGTCGTTTACCATTATGACCGACGGTATGGAGCGCGAGCAGTTCCTGAAATTCCGCATGGCCCTGCTGCCATCCAGCGGGTTTCAGTCGGTGCAGTTTCGGCAAATCGAGATTATCTCTACTGATTTACAGTACCTGATCGTGCAAGATGAAACCGCCCAGGTGTCGCCTGTTGCTAACCTGACTACTGAAACCCTCTAC
>JBBQUC010000585.1:0-2514 GCA_038212815.1 Cytophagales bacterium | reverse complement strand
CTGGTTGCCTGTGTAGGGGCCGATAACCTGGGCCGTTACCTCACTCAGCGCGTTGGCGAAGCGGGAGTCGATACGCAATACATTGTGGAAGACCCCCACGAGCCAACGAGTTTGGTGGTGGTATCCCGCACCAAAGGCACCCCCGATTTCATTGCCTACCGCACCGCCGACCGGTGTATTCAGCCGCATCACCTGCCCGATACCCTTCTGGCCGAGTCGGCTATTTTTCATACCACCTGCTTTGCCCTGAGCCGTGCCCCGGCTCAGGAGGCCATTGTCGATGCCGCCTGTAGAGCCGCCAAAGCCGGGTGTCAGGTAAGCATCGATGCCAACTACGCCCCTACCCTCTGGCCTGACCGGGAGGCTGCCCGGCGGGTGTTGGGCAGCTACTGCGCAGCTAATGCCTTTGTTAAACTGAGCGAAGATGATGCCGCCCGTCTCTACGGTGCTGCCCAATCTCCTGACCGGGTTATTGGCGATTTCCATGAGATGGGGGCTGCACTGGTCTGCCTAACGCTGGGGGCCGAAGGTAGCATTGTCTCCTCTGATCGAGGCCGGGAGCGGGTGCAGTTGCCCGGCAAAAAAATTGAGGTGGTCGATGCTACCGGCGCAGGCGATGCCTATTGGGCTGGTTTTCTGACCGCCTGGCTACACGGCAAAACCCCGGCCGAATGTGCCGGGGCCGGGGCTACCGTTGCCGAAATGAAACTAACCCGCCAGGGACCGTTGCCCACGGGAATTAGGATATAGGGTAGTTGGGGTCCACAAACTAGTTCATATTCTCCAGTTTCCCCAAATCTACATCCTCCAGCGTGGCTTTAATTTTGTCCATGCTCACGCCATTGCCTTTGGCGGTTACAATAAACCGTTTGTTCACCAGTACGGCTATCTCGCCATTTTTACCCTCGTTGTCATACTTTTCGTAGGCTTTGTTATCGCCCATTTTAGTGGTTTTTTCGTAGCCAGTAGCTGTTTCTTTATCTACATCGACAATAGACCAGGCAGCCATGCCAATCATGGCCGCACTACCGCCCATATCCACTATGGATAGTTCGATGGTTTCGGAGCCATCAGGGTTGGCGTATTTGGCGTTGGCAGTCGAGATGTTCATGCCCATTGCACCGTTTTTCTCGCCGGTAGCTTCTTTACGCGCCAGGCCATCGGCATCGGCGGGGAGCAGTTCTTTCAGTTGCCGAAAATCGACTGTTTCTACAGGGCCTTTTTTCTGCTGTTCTTCGGCTTGCTTGGCCATTTCTTTCATGGCATCCATTGCTCCGCCCATCGACACCGAGGTTCCATCATCAGTCTTGGTTTCTTCTTCTTTCTTGCCCCCACAGGCGGTTAGCAGCGTGGCCAACAGTAGGGTCGCCCAAAGCCAGGTTTGTTTTTTCATGATTATTCGTCCGGTTAAAGATTGCGGGGGTAAACTACGAAAATACTGGGTTGAGTGTTTACCTTTTTTAGCTTTCGGTAGCAGTTATAGATAGCCCAACAGACGCATTCTACCGCACAGCGGTCAGTTCCAGCACCACACTGGTTCGGCGGGTGTCGGCGTTGGGGTTGAAGCCAACAGTCATCAGGTAGTTCCCCGAATAAACAGCCTCGGTATCGATAGGCGACCGGGTGTTGGGATAAACATTCACCTCCCGCACGCTGTAGTTGCGGGCAGGGTCGAGGCCCTGTAGGCGAATGGGAGCCTGACTGCCTGCCTTGTAGCGGCTGTTGGTCAGGTAGGTAAACCAAACGGCCCGATCCTGCGAGGTACTCACGTACAGCAGCGAGGCCACATCGCCCGCGTAGGGCGAAGCCAGCCGGTATTGATCGCCCTGCCAGATCACGGGTTTGATCCGCTCGTAGGTTTTTAGGGCTTCCTGACTGAACTGTAGTTCTTTCTCGTCCAGTTTACTCACCACAATGTCGTACCCCAGCTTTCCCATCATGGCCACATCGGTGCGGAACTTAATAGGTTGCTTGCCCCAATCGGTCACGTGGTTGCAGGTGGCAATGGCCGGAAAGAAATACGAGTAATTCCACTAGATAAACACCCGCTCCAGCCCGTCGGTATTATCGCTGGGCCAAAACTCGGTGAAATAGCGCAGGGCACCGTAATCGACCCGCCCGCCCCCACCGGAGCAGAGCATCAAGGGCAACGTGGGGTACTTGGTACGTACCCGTTCCATTACCTTATACATCCCCTGCACATACTCCACATATAGATGCGATTGGTTGGGATTGGTAGCCGAAAACGCGTTATAAATGACCGCGTTGCAATCCCATTTAATATACGCTAACGCCGGGTTTTTGGTCATTACGTCATCGACAACGCCAAAGACAAATTCCTGCACCTGCGGGTTGGTGAGGTCGAGTACCAACTGGTTGCGGAAATAAGACTCCTGCCGGTTGGGCAGTTTCAGCACCCAGTCGGGGTGTTTTTCGTAAAGTTCACTCTTGGGGTTCACCATTTCCGGTTCCAGCCAAATCCCAAATTTCACCCCGGCACTGTCGGCGGCTTTC
>JBBQUC010000584.1:0-2514 GCA_038212815.1 Cytophagales bacterium | reverse complement strand
GCTGGCGTCCAGCGCCGGGTTCAGCACCACCTGCTTCTTGATCATCTGCGCCGCCACCACGTCGGGACGCTTCACGGTATACCCATAGTCGGATTTGAACTCCGGCGTGGCCGACACGTCTACCTCGATTTTGGCGTTGAGTTTAGCCAGCAGTTCACCAGCACGCGGGCCTTTGGCGGCAAACAGATGGGCTTCATCCAGGATGATGATGACTTCTGTTTCCTGCCCATAGGTCCGCATCACGTACTGCGCCAGGGTACGGTCCTGCTCGTTGTCGCGCACGTAGAGGTTGCTGTCTTTGTTGACCGACTGCCAGTTGAGAAACAGCACGTCGCGGTGGTTGAGTACCCCGCCCGTAATACCCTCAAACTCAATGGGGTTCAGCAGTTTACTGTCGGCAAACAGCCGCCGAAAACTTTCGAGCGACTGTTGATGCAATTTGTTGGGAGCCAGCCAGATAAACGCCACCTGCCGCCTCCGCAGGTCGGGGCGGTCAGCCATTTCGTCGGCCAGGCGGGCCATGTAGGTGGCCGTGATGATGGTTTTGCCCGCGCCAGTGGGGGCTTTGAAGACCATTTTTTTGCGCCGGTCAGCCGCAGCCAGCAACGAAAACGTATCGTCGATGAGAGTTTCAACAGCTTTGGTCTGGTATTTTTTCAGTTGAATCATAACGAAACGGTAGGGTTAGTGCGTAGCCTTCAGCGTATTGAACACCCGTTCGTAGGCCTGGTAGATGGCATTGGGCAGCGGGCACAGGTCGATCTGACCGGCCACAACCTCGAACTCGTCATCGAAGGCGTAGGATGCCGGAGCAAAGACATAGACTTTGGTCCGGGTGGTGACGGGCAGCGTCTGAATCAGAGCCACGGCGGCATCGATGGCATCGGGATCATACACCAGCAGCATGGCCCGGTCGTGCTCCGTAAACAGCGCAATGTCATTTCCACCCTGTTCGCGCTGTGTATAAATACTTTCTTTAAAACACAACAGATCGGTGGCTTGCCGCATGAGGGCGCGTTTGTTGGCAAGGGTCTTTTCGCGGCCCACCAGTGCGGTGCGGTAATAGCGAAGAGCGTTGCCCGGCAAACCCGGCACGGCCACGCCCTTGCTATTCTGGTAGCCCTCGATTACGCGGCGGTTGCGCTCGTAGCAAACTTCCTCGGCAATGTTATTTTCGTTGTTGGTGACCAGTATACATCGCCTATTGCCCCCGTCCTCCGCATTGAGGGCCATAACCGCGTGCATCGTCGTCCCCGAACCGGCGAAGAAATCGAGAACGAGGGCGTTTTGCGGAGCGGCGATACCGATAACCTTCTCAATTAAGGCCAAAGGTTTTGGGGTATCGAATAATGTCGGGTCATGTAAAACATCTATCAACTCCTTTTTCGCATCCTGATTACTTCCGGCATATTTATTATCCCACCACGTCCAAGGCACTGCACCTTTGCGTTCTAGCAGGTACGTTTTTCTACGTGGGATTCCTCTTCCATCCTTACCAAACCACATTCTTCCCTGCTTTAACTGTTGCCTGTACACTGATTCAACATTTTTCCAGCATCTCCCCTCGGGTGGTGAATATGAAGCACCACCCGGTGTTACAATTGTGTACATCTGGTTGGGTCTAAATCCTTGAGCCGTAAAATCTGAAGAAACCCAAGGCCCTAAAGGATCATTGTCTGAATTTTTAAATTGCTGCTCTTGCTCAGGGGTAAGGGCCAGTAGGTTTAAAGATTTTGAATCTGAGTTTTTACAATACGTATAAACATGATCATGGGCCGCACCCAAAATTTTGCGGCTGTCCGGTGAAGTTCGTTTTTGCCAAATCACATTAGCCACGAAATTCACTTCCCCAAACACCTCATCACAAAGCAGTTTGAGTTGGGCCTGTTCGTTGTCGTCGATAGAGATGAAGATCACACCCGTGTCGCGCAGCAGGGTTTTGGCCAGCCGCAGCCGCTTGGCCATAAAACTCAGCCATTTGGAGTGGCGGTAGCTGTCTTCGCGGTCAACAAAAGAGTCGTTGTATTTAAAATCCTTGTTCCCGGTGTTGTAGGGCGGGTCAATATAGATCACGTCTACCTGCCCGGCGTGAGTGTAGTTGAGTACCGTCAGGGCGTGCAGGTTGTCGCCTTCAATAAGGGTATGGCAAACAGCAGAAGCGGAAGAGAGGGAGTTACCTAACAAGTCAGCCGGGGATGCGGCGGGAATACTGTCAGTATGTTCAGGATCATTACCCGCAACTTCCGCCCCGAAAGCTAGTTCAGGCTGCGCGACAGTTTTGCTCAATGTGGGCTGAGCACTGATGGCAGGCGGTCCGCTGGTGCTGTTCGAGCTTACCACCCCCGATGATACCTGTTTAGCCACGCCCACAACGCGGTATTCAGGTACTTCAGTCAATATGGGAAGACCGGTAAGCAGCTCTTGTTCAACGGCTTCGGGTTTATCTTCCCAGATTAAGCCATATTTCTTTTTGGCGGTAAGCTGTTCGCGCAGAAACGCTTTTTCAATATCGGA
>JBBQUC010000583.1:0-2533 GCA_038212815.1 Cytophagales bacterium | reverse complement strand
AAACCCATCTCACCCCCGTAAGCTACCTTTTTGCGTATGTCTAAAAAGAGGACGGCTGATTTAGCGGCTGGGTTATTATCAAACTGTCGGATACGTCCGGCCTGCTCAACCACATATACCCGGTTGCTACCATCGGGAGCGTACGTGAATTCAACCGGGGCATCGAAGGTGAGTTCGGGGAATGCCTTGACCGCTCGAATGGTGGGGGCTGTTTTTACGCTGGAAATATGCAACCGACTTGACCGGCTGAATGATGGAGCTAGTGATGCTTCGACAACCTGTTGGGGCGAGTCAGTGCTGGTACTGTCTGAGTTACAGAATTTGGCCACTGCATAAGAGAAGCCCGCCGTTGCCGCCACCGAATAAATCAACGTGGTGAGTGCTTTCGGAAGAATCATGGTCGTTGTTGTTTACGGACTAAACCAGGCAAAAACTTCACCAAACCCCGCTGCCGAACTTTTTGGCCCCCTTTTTGTTGGCAAATCAACCGATTAGCCCCTAACTCGTACCTGACCATTAATCCGTTCGCTGGTAAGGGTGTGGGTCAGTTTCCTCAGATTGGGGAAGTTTATCACCTGTTATTTATTCAGATCAAGTCAATGTCCGTCGCTCTACTCGATCATTTAGCCCGTCAGCAGGAACAGTTTCAGTATCGACTTCCCTCACGGCCCGACGCAGGCCGGTTTATCGACCAACTGATGCGGTTTCTGTTTCCGGTTACCCAGGACTGCCGCAGTATGTCGGCCGATCCCGAAGCGACCTATCTGCGCCTTACCGATCAGTTACAATGCCTGCTCTCTCCCTTTCAGACTAACCTGACGACCACCCCGGAGCGTATTGCTGAACAATTCTTCGTCGAAATACCAGCCATTCATACCAATCTGCTGCTCGATGCCCGCACGTTGGCTGATAACGACCCGGCGGCTCATGGCATTGAGGAGGTAATCGCGGTGTATCCGGGTTTTTACGCTATTGCCGTCTATCGCATTGCCCATGTGCTGCTACAGCTACATGTACCCCTATTACCCCGGATGCTGACCGAATATGCCCACGGCCAGACCGGCATTGACATTCACCCCGGAGCCAGTATTGGTGAGTCTTTTTTCATTGACCACGGCACGGGAATCGTTATTGGTGAAACCACCATTATTGGCCGAAATGTACGGATATATCAGGGTGTTACCCTGGGGGCAACGCATGTGGCTAAATCGCTGGCGCAGAAAAAACGCCATCCAACCATCGAAGACAATGTGGTAATTTACGCTAACGCCACCATTTTGGGTGGGAAAACAGTCATTGGCCACGATTCGGTTATTGGCGGTAACGTGTGGCTTACCCAAAGTGTAGAACCCTGCTCACTGGTGTATCATCTCAGCGAGGTAGAAGTGCGGCAGATGCCTAAAGATAACCAGCCTGAACCGATTCAATAATGGCAAAATCCTCAACTGTTGTCAGCGGCTTTCCCAGGTCGGCCCAGGTTTGTTGGGCGGCAAACTGCTCCGGGTAGTTGTTGATGGCCTCGGTAATATTGGCTCCATAGTGTGCCTGTTGCGATACTGTACTGCCCAGGTGTAACAGCCAGTGCGGCACAGTACTAATCGTTAGTTGCTCTTTTTTATAGGTCGCTACAAAACGCTCGGCGGCTTCGTACTGGGTAATGGCTGCGGGCCCCTGAATGACATACTCCTGCAACTGACCCGGCTGGGCAATCTGAAAGGCGCGGGCCACCTGCCTGCCATAATCAGATGCGGCCACATACCAGGGGCGCATGGCCGACTGGCCCACCAGTATAATGCGATTGCCCATGCGCTGCGTGTTAGGCAGACTATCCATAAAGCAGGAAGGATAAAAAATGCTATACGGAATCGCCGACGCTTTAAGGAGCTGTACGGCCTCGTGCTTACACGCAAACACCCACCACCCAAAGTTATTCATGCCCTGGTAATGCATCACCAGCGACGAGAGGTAACCAATGCGCTCTACCCCGGCAGTGCTAGCCGCCTGTAGGAGTAGTTTCATGCCATCCGTCTCCGTATGAAAGTCGCCCGGCTTTTCGGTTTGTTTTACCGAGAGGCTCAAATAGACCGTTTTTACGCCAGCTAGTGCAGTAACCAAGCTGTTCAAATCGGCCATGTTGCCCGGCACTACGTTGGTATCAGGAAACAAGTGTTTCACTTCGGTAGGGTTGCGGGCAATAATACGCACCTGACCGGGGAAGGCTTTAAGCAGTTCATTGGTGACGGGGCGGCCCAACATGCCAGTAGCCCCAATAACCGCAATCTGTTCGGGCATGGGCCTAGCGCAGTTCGCGGACAAACCGGCGCATGGTGGCCCGATACACCTGCTCTGACTGGTCGAGAGGCTGCTGGTCTTTCAGGAGCATCGCCATAACGATAATACCATGAGAGATGGCCCACCATTCAAAGTAGAGTTTCTGGATAGCTTCTTTCGATTTAGGGATGAACGTGAAGATAATATCCCTGATGATGGTGCTGACGGCTTCCATCGCATCAGATTGGGCTACGGGCAGATT
>JBBQUC010000582.1:0-2566 GCA_038212815.1 Cytophagales bacterium | reverse complement strand
CTACACTGGCCCGCCGACTTAGCCCCTACCGACGTGACTGCGGCTACGTTTCTGGTCGAAGCCTCGGCCAAGCAGCTTTTTACCAAAGACCGTAACCAGGATCAGGTGGCCAACGGCGATTACATGCTCGGCAAAGGCACCGCTGACCCCAGCCGCAACCCCAACGCCTACCCCATGACCGACCAGACTCGCTACCCAAGTGCGGTAGCCGTGCAGGTAAACGGCGAACCTGCTGGCCGCTATGACCTGCCCGACGACCCTGCCGACCACCGGGGGATTCTGTCGTGGCATAACCAGCCGCAGGATCGGAAACTGCGCGAAGCTGGGTCGTATGGCTACCGGGTCAGCGTACCCATACCAGCCGCAGCCCTGCAAAAAGCCGCGACGACCCATGAGTTAGTTATTCGGATGGCCGTGGATGAGCCATTACCCGGTGGCCTGGCTATATATGGAGCCGATTTTGGTCGGTACCCCCTTGACCCAACCGTAGTGTTGATCCTGAAATGAAACTACTCCTTTTATTTCTGTTGTCTGCCTGCGTATTCGCGCAGCAGAAACCCCTGTCGCAGCAAATAGCTGATTCGTTTATTGCCCGGCACCCCGATTCTATTCTGGTGGGGAATAACAAAACGGCCCGCTGGGATTATGAGCAGGGGCTGATGCTGAAAGCGCTTGAGCGGGTGTGGCAGCGCACGGGCGATGGTCGATATTTCACCTACATCCTGAACGACCTGAACCAGTTTGTGCAGCCCGATGGCAGTATTCGCACCTACAAAGCCGACGAGGTCAATAGCGATAATGTGACCACAGGCGGTGCCCTGCTCCTGATGGCCCAACAAAGCTTGCCCGGTAACGAGAAATTCCGTAAGGCTGCCGATTCACTCCGTCATCAACTGGCCATCCAGCCCCGCACCAAAGCGGGTGGGTTCTGGCATAAAAACCGGTATCCCAACCAAATGTGGCTCGATGGTCTCTACATGATCGAGCCGTTTTACGCCGAATATAGTATGCTGTTTAACCAGCCTGCCAACTTCGATGATATTGCCAACCAATTTACCCTCATCGAGCAAAACCTGACTGACCCTAAAACCGGGTTACTCTATCATGGCTACGATGAAAGCCGCCAGCAGCAGTGGGCTAACCCCAAAACGGGGCAATCGCTCAATTTCTGGGGGCGGGCTATGGGCTGGTACGTGATGGCCCTGGTGGATGTGCTCGATTATTTTCCGGTTAACCATCCGCAACGGGCTACTTTAATACACTATCTGCAACGCCTGGCCCCTATTCTGGTGCGGTATCAAGACCCCAAAACGGGCTGTTGGTGGCAGATAGTAGATCAGGGCGGACGCAGCGGCAACTACGTCGAAGCATCGGCATCGGGCATGTATGTCTATGCGCTGGCTAAGGGCGTTCGGATGGGATACCTGCCACAAGCCCTGCTGGTACCGGCGCAAAAAGGCTATGCCGGTATGCTGAAACAGTTTGTAGAAACCGAGGCTAACGGACAACTTTCCCTGAACGGCACCGTCAGCGTTGGCGGGCTGGGAGGCATCGGAACGCCAGATCGCCCCTACCGCGATGGTGCATACGCTTATTACCTCAGCGAACCCCTGCGTAAAAATGACTTTAAGGGCGTTGGGCCGTTTATTCTGGCCAGCACTGAGCTGGAAATTGCCGCAGAATTGGGCGTAGGGCGGGGCAAAACCGTGGCCGTGGATAACTACTTCAATAACGAGTACCGAACTGGACTAACCGGCCAACCTGAATCCTTTCATTACACCTGGGCTGACCGGATGCACTCTGGTTTCTGGGGGTGGGGCACTATTTTTCGCGAGTGGGGAGCCGCCACCACTACGCTGAAAACGGGGCCAACGGCGGCATCCCTGAAAGGCGTAGATGTTTATATACTGGTTGATCCCGACAGCCCGAAAGAAACTGCCAAACCGAATTACATGGGTGAGACCGATATTCGGGCCATTACTGACTGGGTAAAGGCGGGAGGCACGCTGGTATTGCTGGCTAACGACACCGCCAACTGCGACATTCCCCACATCAACCAATTGGCGCGACAGTTTGGGATTCAGTTTACAGCTAAAAACCGCAACATGGTGCAGGGTACACACTGGGAGCAAGGTCGGATAACTATACCCCACCCCAACCCGGTGTTTTTAACCACCCGGCAGGTATATATCAAAGAATTATCGCCCCTGGCCTTAACTGCCCCGGCCAAACCCCTTGTTACCGATAGTGGCGATGTGATTATGGCCACCGCCCGCCTGGGTAAGGGCCGTGTTTTTGCCGTTGGTGACCCCTGGCTTTACAACGAATACACCGACGGACGGCGGATTCCGGCAGAATATGCTAACTTTCAAGCCGCCAAAGAACTCGCCCACTGGCTGCTGAGGTAACTCCTATGCGATACCCGGTTTATATGGACTACAACGCCACTACGCCTGTCGATCCGCAGGTGGTAGCGGCAATGTTGCCGTATTTTACCGAGCATTTTGGCAATGCGGCCTCGCGTACGCACCTCTATGGCCTACAGGCGGCTGAGGCTGTAGAGCAG
>JBBQUC010000581.1:0-2597 GCA_038212815.1 Cytophagales bacterium | reverse complement strand
TCCATCACCCTGGTCATGTAATCGAAGGCCAGGGTATAATCGCCCAACAGTGCGTGCAGCGTACCCATATGTGACAGGTTTCGGTAGATAAGCAGCGAATCTTTCTTCGTTTCAGCGATGCGCAAACTTCGTTGTCCCAGTTCAAAGGCGGTGGCGTAGTCGCCCCGCTGAGTGTTCACCCATCCCTGCTGACTCCATACCCGCGCCAAACCCAGCGTATCGTTGGCTTGCCCAAATCGCTCACTGGCCTCGGTGAGGTAACTCATTGATTTGCTGTAGTTATTTTTGCTGCTATAGATCCGTCCCAGGGCTAGTTGAGCACTGGCAAGCCCTAGTGCATAGTTTGCTTTTCGGGCGGCTCGCAGAGCTTCTTCGCTGTATTGCAGGGCTTGGGCATCATCATCGCTAACCATTGCATTGGCTAAATCGAGGAGTCTATTTACGCGGGCCGTGTCTGATTTTGCGCTGGCTAGCTGCCCCTGAAGCGCAATAATCAGCGAATCTTGCGCCCAGGCGAACTGGGGTAGGGTTAATAATAAAACCAGTATAACAAGGTAACGTATTGGGTTGAGCATGGAGCAGGCCGTAAATGACTTACCGGGATTGGTTGGCAAGATACACGTTGCTTGTCTGATTCCGGTCAATTTTACCCGATTCTGTCTCGGCAAAGTGGGCTACCCGGATTAGTTCTTTAGGCACGGCAAAAGGCCCGGCCTCCTGCCGAATAGTCTCCCGGATCAACCCCCATTCGTTTTCTATTGTCCATTCTTCATTATTCATTACCTCCACAAAAACAACCACTCGTTGCCCCAGTCGATCATCGGGCAGTCCCGCTACAAACAGACGCGGAATAGCGTGGCCCCGTTGCCTGAACGCCTGCTCAATAATGGCTTCTACCTGCTCTGGCCGCACTTTCACCCCGCCGGTATTCAGAACGCGGTCAGCGCGGCCCAATAGGCTAAACCGATTTGGGTCAACTGCTGTCAGCAAGTCAACCACATCATTGGTTTGCACCAGTTGATTATTAGTGGCCGGAGCGGTGATGTGGAGGCAGGAACGGTCATCTATCCCCAGCAATACTCCCGACAGTGCAGTGAAATAAGGGGTAGCCCCGGCCCCATTCAGTCGGCGGATGGCAATGTGCGACACGGTTTCGGTCATGCCGTAGGTGGCCCAAACGGGAGCGGTAATGACCTGCAACGCCTGCTCCAGCCCGGCATTGGTAGCGACACCGCCAATGAGTATGGCTTTCATACCCTGTAACAGGGGTAGTTTGTCCATTTCCTCGGCCAGGATGGTTTGGAGTTGCAGGGGTACAAAGGCGGCAAAATCAAACCGGGTATCGGCTGATAACTGGGCTAACGGATGGCTCGATGGCTCAACAATTGTCAGCGTAAGGCCCAGTTCCAGGCCGCGTACCAGCATCATTACCCCGGCAATGTACCGAATGTTTAGACACACCAGCGCGTGGTTGCCGGGTTGTAAGGCAAAGGTTTGACCGGTTAGTTGCGCCGATGCCGCCATCTGCGTCCGTGTCAGCACAATGGGTTTAGGCGTACCCGTTGAGCCGGAGGTATGCAACACAAACTCGGCCTGCCCACTCTGCCACGCTTGACAAAATGCCAGTGCATTGGCCTCATAGTCAGACGCTGGCAAGGGCCACTCAAAAACAGGAAGTTGACAGTTGAGGAGCATGGGGAGGGAGATTGGGGGCAGGGGCGTAGGGTAAATAGCCCGCATCCCCAATCACGAAAATACGCGCACTGTTTTCTTGATTGGGTCAACCACTACAGTATACTGGATAAGGGCACGGCTGGCGGGACCGTTCAGCACCTGCCCTTTAGTGTCGAAACCGGAACCGTGGTTGGGGCAATAAAACCGATTATTGGCTCCCTGATACACTATCGTTGTGTTTTCGTGGGTACACTGCTGGGCAACGGCCAGGAAGGTGTCGGCATTGGTGCGGGCAATGATTACCCCGCTCTGGTACGCATAACCGCCTTTGGTATTCAGATTCGCGAATTTATTATCGGTCAGGTCGATGGTGAAGTCGATGGCTGCCGGGGCGGGGGTTGGGTCGCCCGCTGATTTGCCGCAGCCACCCAGACAGTTGGTGAGCATAATTGCGCCGATGCTAGTGCCCACGATCCGAAAAAAATCATGGCGGTCTAGCGTAGGTAAGGTGGTTTCCATGTCGGTAGGTTGTAATTTTGTGTTTCAGTTACAAAACGAATGGAAGAAGCAAAAGTTGTCAACCCCATCTCGCCCGATAAAGTGACCGACCGCCCCGGTTTACTGGAGTATGCACACACGGCGGGCGGGGCCGTTATTCGGCCCGAAGATAAGGGAAAAATTACGGGTCGCGCCGTTACGGCCATGCGCGAGCAAACCGAATTGCAGTTAGCCCAGCTTTACCGGCAAATGCAACTGCTGGCCGAGCAAGCCACAACTATTCGCAATCGGGTAGAGGTATCGGAGCGGATATACACGGCTCAAATGAGTTTTGACCCCATTATTGGCTATACCTACCACCTCTATCAACGCAAAAACGGCACCGACGCACTCTCGATGATTGCTCCCAACGAATGGGGCCGGGT
>JBBQUC010000580.1:0-2629 GCA_038212815.1 Cytophagales bacterium | reverse complement strand
TGCTCAAAAAGAACGTCCGCGAGAAGCACAATATCTTTGTGGAGCGGATTACCAAATGGTCGATGCAGGCGTTTGGGTTTACGTACGCGAACAAACGATTAACCATTCTGCTCACCACAGTGCTGGTTCTTGTTGGGTTCTCTGGGTTTACCCTGCTGGGTACTGAGTTTCTGCCTGAACTGAACGAAGGCTCTATTTACGTGCGGGCTACTATGCCCATGAATATCTCACTGCCGGAGTCGGTGCGGCAAACTATTGCCATGCGCCGAATTCTGAAGAGTTTCCCGGAAGTGCACGCAGTAGTGTCGCAAACGGGTCGCCCAAACGATGGCACCGACCCAACGGGTTTTTACAACATCGAGTTTCTGGTGGACATATACCCGAAGGAGGAATGGAAAGCTCATAAAGATGGAAAGCCAATCAGCAAAGAGGAACTCGTGGCTGAGATGCAATCAGGTTTGGCCGTTTTTCCGGGAATTAATTTCAACTTCTCGCAACCCATCACCGACAATGTAGAGGAGGCTGTTTCGGGCGTAAAAGGGTCTATTGCCGTGAAGGTCTATGGCCCTGACCTGTTCACCCTGGAAGAAAAAACCGGACAGATTAAAAAGCAACTGGCCACCGTTGCTGGGATCGAAGACCTGGGCGTGATTCGGAATACGGGCCAACCCGAAATGCGGGTCGAACTGAATGAGCAAAAACTAGCCCTCTACGGGGTAAATAAGGCCGATGCGCAGGCCGTTATCGAAACCGCCATTGGTGGGAAGGGAGCCACCCAGATTTATGAAGGTGAACGTAAGTTTGACCTGCGGATTCGGTATGAACCCCGGTTTCGGTCGAACGAGGAGCAGATTGCCAATCTGATGGTGCCTACCGAAAATGGCAGCATGATTCCGATTAAGCAGATTGCTACCATCACTACCATAACCGGACCCGTACTGATTTACCGCGAGGGGAATATGCGATACGGAGCCGTCAAGTTTTCGGTACGGGGGCGCGATATGGGCAGTGCCATTGCCGAAGCGCAGGGAAAAGTGGACAAAGCGGTAAAAATTCCGCCCGGCTACAGCGTGAAATGGGCGGGCGATTTTGAGAATCAGCAGCGGGCCACCAACCGGCTGGCGCAGGTGGTACCACTGAGTTTGCTAGGTATTTTCTTTATCCTGTTTATTCTGTTCGGCAACGTGAAAGATGCCGCCCTGGTGCTGGTGAACGTACCTTTTGCCATCATTGGGGGCATTGCGGCCCTGTTGCTTACCCATGTCAACTTCAGCATTTCGGCGGGGATTGGGTTTATTGCCCTGTTTGGTATCTGTATCCAGAACGGGGTAATTCTGATCTCGGTATTCAAGAAAAACCTGCACAACCGAATGCCGCTGAATGAGTCAATCCGGCTAGGGGTACTCTCGCGGGTAAGGCCGGTAGTGATGACGGCCATGATGGCGGGCATTGGTCTGATACCAGCCGCTATTTCTACCGGTATCGGCTCCGAAACGGCCAAACCGCTGGCTATTGTGGTTATTGGCGGGTTGATAACGGCTACCCTATTAACGCTGTTCGTTTTCCCGCTGGTGTTTTACGTCGTGTATCGCGGCCATTTTACTGAACGTATTGTTGAGCACCCCGTAACTACTGCCTAGCCTATCTGATTGCTCAGGCGCAAACCCGGCCAACTACTCGCTACGTGTAGTTGGCCGGGTTTTTTCGGGTTGTCGGGTCGAACATTGGTTAATCCCCGTAAATAGCATTATTTTGAGCCTTTATTTCACCTGTATTGTGTATGAACAAACGGCTTATTCTCTTCATGACTACCTGCTGCCTGTGGCAAGTTGCTTATAGTCAATCTGAAAACCCCTGGCAGATTGTTGGCCAGAACATCGACCCTGCCCATTATTACGGCATCACCGTTGCGAATGGTATGATTGGCTTAGTATCATCGCCAGAACCCATGAAAGTGAAAGACGTGGTGCTGAATGGAGCCTTCGATACTTATGGGCGCGGGCGAGTTTCCAACATACTGAAGGTGTTCAACTTTGCCAACATGAACCTCGATGTGGACGGGCAGCGGATTGGCCCGGCTACCATTGCCAACTACCGGCAAACCCTCGACATGCAGAAAGCGGCCCTGACCACCACCTTCGATTATAAAGACAAGGTAAGTGTGCGGCAAACCATGATGGCCCTGCGCCACCTGCCTTTCTCTACCCTCACAATAGTGGAGATAACGGCCAAAAAAGACTGCGAAATCAGTCCGATGTCGGTGATCGAGTCGCCGGAGAACCTGAAAGAGGTAAAGAATTTTTACTCGGAAATTGACCGCTCGCACGTAACGATCCGCTTGCTCACCTCAGTGGCCAAAAGCCCTTCCGGGAAGCACACGGTGGCGGCTTCGACCAGTTTTATTTTTGAGGAGCCCCACGGGCAGGAGCCGGACGTAATTCATGAGGACTGGGATTATACTATGCACTTAGCCAAGTTTAAAAAGCAACTGAAAGCCGGGCAAACGTATCGGTTCAGCGTGGTAGGTTCAGTCTCGTCAACGGCCCACACCGCCGATCCGCATAATGAAGCCGAGCGACTTACCATTTTTGCGGCTTTGGAACGCACCCAGCGGCTGCTGATGCGTCAC
>JBBQUC010000579.1:0-2631 GCA_038212815.1 Cytophagales bacterium | reverse complement strand
CAGTTTACGGTTCAAGAGTTGACACCGGAACCCATTCTAGCCGAAAAACTACAGGCTACGGCTGAAACGGGCACCGATGAGTTCGAGACCGATGGCGGAGCCATTGGGGTGCGTAGTTACGTTCGCATTGCCGGGCAAACTGCCATTGGCGAAGTGCTGGCCCTGCGCGGAAAAGATGCCGAAATCCGCATTGGCGACCTGAAATCGACGATAAAACTAAACCGGCTGGAACGGGTAAGTCGCCGGACATACCGGGAGGCTGTGGGCAAGGAAGAAAAGCCGCGCAGTGCCGGGGTCGATCTGAACGAGAAGATGATGAATTTCAGCTTCAACCTCGACATACGGGGCCGCCGGGGCGAGGAAGCCCTTGGGGAAGTAGATCAGTTCCTGGACAGTGCCCTGATGCTCGGCTACCCCGAACTCCGCATCATTCACGGCAAAGGCGACGGGATTCTGCGGCAGTTAGTGCGCAATCATCTCCGTAGTTACAAGCAGGTGGCCAGTATGAAAGACGAGCATGTAGAGCGCGGGGGCGCGGGCGTAACGATTGTGACGATGCGGTAATAGATTACTGCCCGCTATTTATGCAAATTAGGCGGGTTAGGCATCAAGCAGGAAACAAACCAACTGTACTGATGCACACGGTCACCCTTACTCTCGATGATCTGGTATTTGCCAACCGCAACCAGGCGTATGGTGCTTACGCGCTGCGGCAGACCTACCGCAACACCCTTACCAGAGCACTAGTCATTGCCGCCACATCAGTGGCGGTATTGATCTGGCTACCCAGCCTTTGGGCGGTTATCAACCCCAGCCCAGTGCAGGTATCTATGACCGAAGTTGACCTGACGAATCTTAGCCTGGAAACACCCCCGCAGCCAGTGGTGCTGCCACCCAAAACCGAACTATCACCTGTTGCCCCTTCGGTGCGGAACGTGATCCCGGAGGTAGTGGCCGATGCGCCCGAAGAAGCCATGCCCATTGCCACCGTGGACGAGTTGAAAACTGCCCCATCGGGCCAGACGACTCAAGTGGGCGAGGGCGAAGAAATCATTTTGGTTCCAGAGGCTACTATAGCCCCCAGCCGAACCGAAACAGCAGTAGAAGTTGCCCCCAAGCCCGACCCCAGCAACGTATATCTGATTGTGGAGCAGCAACCAGCATATCCCGGCGGCCCCGACGCTCTGCGCAATTACCTGCAACGCAACCTGCATTACCCAACCCCGGCGCTCAGGTCAGGCACAGCCGGACGGGTCATTGTGAGTTTGATTATCAATACAGACGGTAGCGTTACCAGCGTTGCCGTGCTGAAAGGTATCGGCTTTGGCTGCGACGAGGAAGCCATGCGGGTGGTGAACGGGATGCCCCGCTGGAAACCCGGCAAACAAAGCGGGCAGGCTGTGCGGGTTAAGTTCAACCTACCGATTGTCTTTGCCCTGGAATAGAGCCTGCCAATCATCCTTTTTTCTTTGGTTCGGTAGGTATAATTGGGGCCGCTGCGGGTAGAGGCATATTGATTCTCAACTGCCCGCCTATGGCATATACCAGGCTACCAGTCACATCTATATTCACCCGCAGGGCAGTTGCCACTGGACTAGCAGGTATGGTTACGGCATGTTTCACCAGCACTACATCGGCCCCGGTTGGCACCCGCCCGCACGACCACACAGTGGGGTCTGTCCAGGCACCGGCCTTGAGGGTGTACATATCCCGGCAGAGCGAGTAGGTGATTTTGGAGAAGGGCCACCCACCAGAATCGTCATCGGCGGCCAGCAGCGTGGTTCCATCGGCATCGAACAGGCGGAGGTAGGTATCGGTATAGGTACTGTCGGCGGTTAGGGTGGCGAGGGTCAGTACGTTGTTGGCTACCTGTACCGATAGTTTGTAAGCACCTGTCTGGTAGTATGCTGGATAAGTGGGCGAGACAACCATGTAGTAGGTGTGGCCATTATACACCCACTTGAACCAGTCATTATCGGTTGGCGAACTTAAGCAGAGGGCAGCACTCACGTAGGTAGTACCGGCAATGGATGTAGCCATTGGAAACGTATCATTGGGTTCGTTCGGGTCGCAGGTGGCCGAAAGGGTGCGAAATGTTTGTATTTGCGTAAATGCTGACGACTCAGTGCCGCTACAGATTGTTCGTACCTGCCATTCGTAGCCCGTATTTTCGGTAAGTCCTGTAATGTCAAAAACCCTGCTGGTAATGGCTGTTGAATTCTCCGTCCAGGTTGTGGTACCCGATACCCGCCAGCGAACGTTGACTGTAATATCAGCCGACCCCTCCCAAAGGACATGAGCAGCCGTTGGTGTTACATAATTTGTTCGACTGTAATAGGGCATTCCGCACACCGTTACAAAAGTACTAACTGGCGAAAAATCAGAGACCAGCGTCGTAGAGCAAACACCCTGAACCCGCCATTCGTAAGTAGTGTTGCCGGTTAGCCCGGTTAGTGTGTAGGGGGAGGTCGTTGTCGTGACAGGGGTACTGATCCAGTCGCTGCCTCCCTGAAGTCGCCATTGCAGTATATAACTGCGGGTATTTGGCTCATACCACGCTAAACCAGCAGTGGTAAGGGTTGTATAAGCGGCATATAGGTAAATGGGTACTGAACAAACGGGCGTAAAAGT
>JBBQUC010000578.1:0-2632 GCA_038212815.1 Cytophagales bacterium | reverse complement strand
CTGGTGAAATTCTCGCGGCTGATGCGGCTCATTCTGGAAAACTCGCGGCAGGAGTGGGTCACGTTGACCAGCGAACTCGAACAACTGCGGTTATACCTGGAACTGGAGCAACTGCGGTTTGGCGACAAATTCGACTTCTTTATCCAGGCCGATGAGACCATCGACCTGAACCGCGTGTCTATCCCGCCCATGATTATTCAGCCCTATATCGAAAACTCCATACTTCACGGTATTGCCCACAGAAAAACGCGCGGCAGCATACGAGTCGGGATTAAACCGGCTGGATCGGGGCTGGAATGCACGGTAGAAGACGACGGCGTAGGGCGGCAAAAAGCGGGTGAGTTAAAGAGTAAAACGGCCTCTTCGCACCAGAGTGTGGGGCTTAAAGTGACCGAAGAGCGGCTCCAGCTCATCAGCCAGCAGAGTGGGCAGGCAAGTGGGGTAGCGGTTATCGATAAGACCGATGATGCCGGATTGGCTACTGGCACAAAAGTGGTGATCCAACTGCCCACCAACTAACCGCACCAGCCAAACCTACCGCATTGCGGCAGGCTCGAAAATAGGAGAACAGGGGGACGTTTTGACGTACACCCGATTTATAACTTCTTCTGGTACGGGTAACTAAAACCTTTCTGGCACCAGAAAGCCTTAGCTTTGTCGTTCAGTTCAAACGAACCAACTAAAAACTAGTGTCATGAAAATAAAAGAAGTAATGCTGGCCTTATTATTTTGTTGGGGTGCAGATCAGCTTCATGCGCAAACACCCCATAAGAATGCGATGCCAATTAAAGAAAATTTAATTACAACACATCATACTATCCTTGAGCAGGCATTGCCAGGTAAAGACCTGAAAAACAAATCAGTGGAAATGCTACTTGTTGACTTGCCACCGTTGAGTACATCAAGACCTCATCGGCATCCATTTCCAACTTTTGGGTACGTGGTGTCGGGTGAAATTGCGTCTGTATTTGAGGGGAAAAAGCACGTTTATAAAGCGGGAGATTCATTTTATGAAACCCCTCAGGGGCTGCATAGCGGTTCGTGGAATGAGAGTGCTACCGTTCCAGCGAAACTGCTTGTCTTTTATGTAAAAGAAAAAAACAAGCCAACGTTCGTACTTGAAAAGAACTAAAGTATAAGGGGAGAAGCCTTCAGCTGTTGAAGGTAGTGCGGAGCGACAACAAGGCACAGATAATCCATACAACGGGTTTGTTCAATACAGAGGCTTTATTAAGATCAATTACTTAGGCCAGTATCTGGATCGGGACGAATCGGGCCAGGTGACAAATATATTTAACCTACGGTAACTTACCGTTAGTCACAAAAAAGCCCCAAATCTGAGAAATCTGAGGCTTTTGTAGGAAGTAGCGGGCTCGAACCGCTGACCTCTGCTCTGTCAAAGCAGCGCTCTGAACCAACTGAGCTAACCTCCTTTACTAAGACAAATTTAAGCAACTTCCGGGGTTTTCAACCGAACGGTATAGGTTTTTTGTGATGGTATACGCCACAGCAACACTAATCCTACAATAAACAGGGCTAGCAGGGCCAGCAAACTGTTTCGCATACTGCCCGTTAGCTGCTCAATAAGGCCATACAGGGCTGTTCCCAGTACAATCGACATCTTTTCGGTAACGTCGTAAAAGCTGAAATAGGAAGCCGTGTCGGTACTGTTGTCTGGAATGAACTTGGCGTAGGTGGAGCGTGACAGCGATTGAATGCCGCCCATGACTAACCCCACTACGGCCGCCAGTGCGAAAAATTCGTTTTGGTAATGGACGTAATACGCGCCTGTGCAAATGCCAATCCAGATCACCACTGCCACCATAATTGCATAGGTATTGCCCACCCGCTCCGACAGCCGGGCAAATCCCCAGGCACCCGGAATAGCGACCAACTGAATGAGCAGGATGGTAATAATCAGACTCTGAGCGGGCATCTTCAGCTCATCGGCACCGAAAATGGTGGCTACATACATGACCGTTTGCACCCCCATGTTATAAATGAAAAATGCCAGCAGAAACTTCTTCAATAGCGGCTGATTGGTCAGTTCGCCAAACACCTGGCGCAATTCCCGAAAGCCGTTAAAGAGCCAGTTGCCTGCACGATTGACTCCCGCTTTGGCCTGTCCGTCAGGCAGCACCCGAAACGGAATCTGGGCGAAACCAAACCACCACAACCCTACTGTCAGGAACGATACCCGCGAGGCCATGCCCGATGAGATGCCGCCGTACCACTGCGGAAACAGCAAGAGGGTCAGGTTAAAAATCAGGAGTAACACACTGCCAATATATCCCATAGAATAGCCCCGCGCACTCACCCGGTCAAACTGATCTTCGGTGGTAATATCGGGCAGGTACGAGTTATAAAAGACAATACTACCGCTCCAGCCCACCAGACTCAGCCCAAAGCAGAACACGGCAAACGTGGTTGTTTCGCGGGTGAAGAAATACAGCAGGGCACAACTGGCCGAGCCGAGGTAACAGAAGAACCGCATGAACGCTTTTTTGCGGCCACTGTAGTCGGCAATGGCGGTGCAAAACGGACTTAGCAGGGCCACCAGCAGAAAACTGGCCGAAACAATGTACGAAAACAGAACCGTGTTTTTGACGGGTATGCCTAGAAAATAAATCAC
>JBBQUC010000577.1:0-2636 GCA_038212815.1 Cytophagales bacterium | reverse complement strand
GTGCGTAGCCAGCAAAAACAGCAAACCCAACCCAAAAAAGTTGGTATAAACCGAAAACTGCCGGGGCCGCACACTCAGCAGATCATCGGCCAGCACAACGGGTTTCTGAGCGGACGATTTAGGATAGCCAATTAACACCTGCTTGCTGCCCAGCCCCGGCGATCCATAGAGGGTCAAAAAAAGTTGCGGTTGCCGGTAAACCCGGTAAAGGCTATCAATGTCCAGCACCAGCCAGCGATTGGCAACCAGTTTACGTTTCAGAGCGGCATTAATAAACAGATACCCATTTTGCCCTTCCGATAGCAACAGTTTATAGTGCCGATTACTCTCGAGATCGACAAATACGCTAATGGCCGTAACGTCCTCGTGCAGTTCATCGATGAAAGGGACGTAGCTTTTGACCGATTCGTCATAGACCTGGGCTTCACTCCGCAAATCCTGCACGGGATAATACCGGTTCTCCGGCCCGACCCCTTCCCGCTCCTGCGCAAAAGCCGAGAGGGTAATAAAGAGTGAAAGAGTAAAAGAGCGAAAGAGCAAATAGCTGACGCAGGCACGCTTTCGCTCGTTGACTCTTTCACTCTTTCGTTCTTTCACTCTTTCGCTAATTAATTCCGTCCCAACGCCTTTAGCATGGTGTCGCCAATAAGGGCGGGAGATTCAACAACGTGAATCCCGCACTCGCGCATGATAGCCATTTTAGCGGCAGCAGTATCGTCGGCACCGCCAACAATGGCCCCAGCATGACCCATGCGCCGACCTTTTGGGGCCGTTTGACCAGCAATAAACCCAACTACGGGTTTCCGGTTGCCATCAGCTTTAATCCAGTGGGCAGCTTCGGCTTCCATACCGCCACCAATTTCGCCAATCATGACAATGGCTTCGGTGTCGGGGTCATTCATCAGCAGTTCAACCGCCTGCTTAGTAGTGGTGCCAATAATTGGGTCGCCCCCAATGCCAATGGCGGTAGTCTGGCCCAACCCTGCCTTGGTGAGTTGGTCAACGGCTTCGTAGGTCAGTGTACCCGATTTAGAGACGATACCGATGGTGCCTTTTTTGAAAATAAAGCCGGGCATAATCCCCACTTTACACACTTCGGCAGTCATTACACCAGGGCAGTTGGGGCCAATGAGCCGCACATCTTTATCGGCGAGGTAATTTTTTACGGCAATCATATCGGCCGTTGGAATGCCCTCGGTAATGCAGATAATTACCTTGATACCGGCTTCGGCAGCCTCCATAATAGCATCGGCGGCAAAAGCGGGCGGTACAAAAATGATGGATACATTCGCTTCGGCTTCATCCACAGCCTGTTGCACAGTATTGAATACGGGCCGGTCGAGGTGCATTTGCCCCCCTTTGCCGGGGGTTACGCCCCCCACCACGTTGGTGCCATACTCCAGCATTTGCTGGGCGTGGAAACTGCCTTCTGTGCCAGTAAAGCCCTGGACAATAACTTTAGAATCTTTGTTGACTAATACGCTCATTGGTATAGTAAATTCAGGCGTTACTTTTTGGCAAAATTAGCCCAAAAATTGTATCTTCAACCATGAATCTCTCCCATCTGATTTCCGATGCGGTGCTGGCCTTAACTGCGCTGGGCGTTTTGTGGTACTGCTTCGGACAAACTCCCCTCTATAACCGAATGCTCTGGGGCTTTTTTCTGATGGCTATAACCCTGGCCGCTCTGACGGGAGTAGCCGTATTTAGCGGCTATACCCCCCTCGAACCTCTGCACGATTCGCTGCAACGGCTGGCGGGTAGTTTCGGCATTGTGTGTCTGGTAACAGCCGTATATGCCCTGGTGATGCGCCAAACCCTCGGCTTGCCCGCCTTTGGAATTAGCCTGGCTATCGGTTTGGCCCTGTTTGTGGTCTTGCTGTTGCCCCGTATCCGCCCGTTCGAGATTGTAGTAGCTCCACTGGGTATGCTACTGATTATGCTGATGGCCGTTTTTGCGCTGCTTCGACGCAATAAACAGGCTATTTGGCTGGTGATAGCTGTTATGTTAGCCGGGCTGGCTACTAAAGGCGGGGCACTAAACCTGCCCCTCTCTCCCATCGATTTATACCACTACAGCCTTGCCGGTGCCTTGATTTGCTTTGGCCGCGCAAACAGAAGCGCGTAGTTTGAGGTTAGTGGTTTTTGGTTGGCTGCTCATGCAGTCATCTCCACTAACCTCAACGCCTTATGCTTCCCGCTGAAATTGCCCGTGCCGCTAAACTAACCTACGTCTCCGATACTGCACCGGGCATCAGTCGGCAGCGAATGGGCGACCATTTTGTCTACAACTTGCCCGACGGTCAACTGGTTGAGGAGGAGAAGACACTCGACCGGATTCGGAAAATGGCCTTACCGCCAGCCTGGGAGCAGGTCTGGATTTGCCCCCGCCCCAATGGGCATTTGCAGGCCACGGGTATCGACTCCCGAAACCGGAAGCAATACCGCTACCACCCCAACTGGAATGCCGCCCGCAGCCAAACCAAGTTCTACCGGATAATAACCTTTGGCGAAAAGTTGCCGATACTGCGCGAACGCCTGTCCCGCGACCTGCGCAAACGGGAACTCACCCGCGAGAAAGTGACGGCCATTGCCCTCAGCGTGATGGAACAAACCCTGATTCGGGTAGGCAACGC
>JBBQUC010000576.1:0-2644 GCA_038212815.1 Cytophagales bacterium | reverse complement strand
AACGGGCGGTTGTTGGGCTTGCATGTGTTGTCAACACCAAAATAGACGGGCTTGTTGGCCGAGTAAGGAGTTTTTTGTCGATAACCACAATACAGGCCGACATGGACACCATTCTGCCTGCCTATCAAATAAATTATTGTCAATCAAGACTAGTATATCTCTGTAAATCAATGCTCTTCACTAAAGAATGCTTAGTTACGTCAACAAGTATCAATATGGATAATCACCCGAAAAAACAGCCCGGCTCGCCTACTACCAAGCCTTATACTGTGCTCCCTCTCATTGCCTTAGGTGTACTCCTGCTATTGTCGGGAGCGGTATTTACTAAAAAGAATGCGCCTGCCCCTAGTCGTTTATCAGCCAATGACTCGCTAAAAGTAACCTTACCCAACGAGGGGCGATTGGTTCGGGGACGGCCAATTGGAGAAAATTGGATAAACCTACTTCATTCGCCTGATGATTGGAATGCCGATAAAACAGCTTATAACTTCGTAAACAACACATTGCACGGGGATTATATGGGCGGAAAATTTCATAATTACGCCTGGACAAAAAAGCGTTACAAGGATTTTGCCTTACACGCCCTGGTGAAATTAGCCGGACAAGAGGCCAATTCAGGCGTTTGTATCCGATTGAACCCAGTAGATGCCGATAATGCGCCTGGCTATCAGGTAGATATGGGGCCTGGCTATTGGGGCTGCCTGTGGGAAGAAAAAAGGGCAGGTATGATTCAGCAATTCCCGGAACAATTGGCCAATAAACTGGTAAAGACCCACGACTGGAATCATTATTACATTATTGCCAAAGGCCACCATATAGAGGCCTGGTTAAACGGCGTAAAAACGATTGACATTGTTCACGAAGCCGGTTATGACGAAGGGTCCATTGGCTTTCAGCTTTGTCATGGTGACAAACACACTATTTTAGATGTAGCCTCTTTATACATTCGCGAAATACGGGAGTAGTGGTATCGTGGTTTAAGTTTATCCCACCAGCATAGTCATGAGCAAGTTGCTGGCCCGATAATAAATTAAACTTTTCAGAACGTGAATTGTCGATAGTATAGTACCGCCGGGAAATCCGGAGGGGCTGTACTCAACAAATCGATGTCACTCATGAAAAACATACTGATCTCCGTCACGCTCCTGTTATCGGTTTCGCAACTCGCTACCGCTCAAATCCGGCTCGACCCCGGCCTGATGCAGGCAGGCTTGGAAGCCCTTAGCTCTGCTACCCTGACCGAAGCCCAGGTGGTTACCATGTCGCGGCAGGCCGTGCAGCAAATGGATACTCAAAATCCAGTAGCAGGCCCCACCGACCCTTATACGCAACGCCTAAACCGGATTGTGAGTCGGCACCACCGGGTGGGTGGCATACCCATCAACTACAAGGTGTATAAAGTGGCTGCTATAAACGCCTTTGCCACCGCCGATGGCAGCGTACGGGTGTTCAAGGGTTTGATGGACATTATGTCGGATACGGAACTGCTGGCCATTATGGGCCACGAAATTGGCCACGTAGTGAATCAGGATACAAAAGATGCCATGAAACGCGCCCTCAGGCGGTCGGCCGTACGCGATGCCGCTGCGACTCAGTCGGGGCTGCTTGGCCGATTATCCCGCTCGCAACTGGGCGGAGTGGCCGATTACCTGATGGGTTCGTCGTTCAGCCGGAAGCAGGAGACCGAGGCCGACGATTATAGCTATAGCTTTCTAAAACGCAACCACTACAATGTGCTGGCCCTGGCCACCTCGTTCGAGAAACTGGCTAAGTCGGATGGGGGCAACCGGTTTACGCAAATTCTATCCACCCACCCCAACAGCCTGGCGCGGGCACAGCGGGTACGCAACCGGGCGCGTCGGGACGGGCTGCTCCGGTAAGGAGTCAGAAGGGTCGCAACGCTTTCACAAACCGGCCTTTAAAGTAAGTAGAGAAAAGATTATCCTCGCGCACCCCCCGCGATGAGGAGGCATGAATGAACCGAATGTCTTCGGAGCTGTGTACCTCCGTGACCAGCGATGCATGTGAAACGTAACCCGCTTTGCCGTGGTCTGGCACAAAAAACAGCAGATCACCCGGACGAATGTCAGCCACCTCTACCTCGTGCCCTACCTCCGACTGCTGCCAGGAGATGCGCGGCATTTTTAGCCCAACGGTGTTGAAGGCGGCATAAATCAGCCCAGAGCAGTCGATGCCTTCGGCGGTGTTGCCACCATACACATAGGGAGTACCGGTATAGGCTCTGGCGGCATCGACCACCTCGCGGGCATAGCGGCTCACGTAGGTTTTCGAGTCCACCACTTTGGTGCCTTTGGCTGGCACCGTTTTGGGGCGATTAGGGCGGGCAGTAGGCCGCCCTGCCGTTGGCGATGTATGCGTGGCGGGCCGGAAAAGATCGCAGGCCGTTAGCGATAGGCACAGCCCGATGAGTAGCGAACAGGTACAGAATCGCATAGCAGGCGATAGTGTTAGGTTTAGAGTTTCATGGATAACGCAATCCGTTTGCGGCTGGTATCTACTTCCAGCACTTTTACCGTCACTTGCTGATGTACCTTCACCACCTCGTGGGGGTCTTTCACAAACTGGTGGGCCAATTGCGACACGTGGACCAGCCCATCCTGCTTTACGCCAATATCAACAAAAG
>JBBQUC010000575.1:0-2684 GCA_038212815.1 Cytophagales bacterium | reverse complement strand
CAGGGCGTGCAGTGCCGCTCTACCGGCGACCCCGTGTTGTACCTGAACGACCCAGCCGGCGTACCCCGCGACCTCCGCAAAGCCGCTATCCAAACCCTCGATGACATGAACCAGCAACAATACGAACAGGTGGGCGACCCTGAAATACTGGCCCGCATCTCGCAGTACGAACTGGCGTTCAGGATGCAGACCGAAGTGCCGGATGCGATGGATATTAGTCGCGAACCAGCTTCGGTGCATGAACTGTACGGCACAACACCTGGCCAGAGTTCATTTGCTAATAATTGCCTGCTGGCCCGCCGACTGGCCGAACGGGGTGTGCGCTTTATTCAACTGTATCATGCCGACTGGGATACCCACGGCAGCAACCAGAACGAAGCACTGGAGATTGGGTTTGTGAACCGCTGCCGCGAAACCGATCAGGCAACGGCGGCCCTGCTCCTCGATTTGAAGCAACGCGGGATGCTCGACGATACGCTGGTGGTATGGGGGGGCGAGTTTGGCCGTACGCCCATGGCCGAAAACCGGGGCGGAAAAAAAGCCCCCTTTAAAGGACGTGACCACCACAAAGAAGCCTTTACCATGTGGTTGGCAGGGGGGGGGGTTAAAGCCGGGTTCAGCTATGGCGAAACCGACGATATTGGCTATTATGGGGTAAAAGACAAAGTGCATGTACACGATTTACAGGCCACTATTCTGCACCTGATGGGCTTGCACCACGAGCAGCTAACGTATTCGTTTCAGGGCCGAAACTTCCGGCTGACCGACGTGAGCGGCAAGGTTGTTAGGCCCATTCTGGCGTAAAATAGGGGTATTTTAGATGGGTCATATATGAACCAGCCTGCCTGTAGCGTTGTAGAGGGAGCCGTTTACTATGGTCTTCTACGGAATGAAAAAACTTATTGGCTTGCTGGGGTTGGTTGTGTTGCTGAATGAAGCCTGTCATCGCCCCTACGCACTGTATCAGCGTACTTCCCTGCTTTCAATTGCCCGGACAAGCTCCCGTTTGGTCATTCCAGATAGCCTGTCGGCCAATAACCTGACGCTGCCGGTCGATACCCTGGTCGTTGCGCTTCCCATTGCCCTGGCATCGGCGGGGCCGCTTACGGCGCAACAGTCTCAACAAATTGAACACCACCTGCAACGGGCCGCACAGTTGGTTCACGGTAGCGCATCGGTTACCGACGAGATGACTGAAGTACCCCAGCCACGCCCCAGGCCCAAAAATCAACTGCGGTTAGGGAACCGGATTCGGCAGGGGTTAGGCGTACCCCTGCGGAAAGAACTAAACTGGTGGCAGCGCATCCCCTGGCAACTGAAAGCGGCTGTTCCGGTTATTATCGTAGCGGTTGTGTTCGCCATTCTCAATATTACCCTCCTGGCCATTATCTTCGGGATTCTGGGCGCATTTCTGCTCATCAAGGGCCTCAAAAAGTCGTTTAAGGTGCGCCGACCGTGGTTATAACGGACGTAAGCCCACCGGCCATTTACCAGCGTACCCAGAATGACCGAATATGCGTCGAAACAGGGCGATTCGGGCGATATTAACCTGCGGCTGATTGCCCTGCTGTGCGAACTGGGGGTTGAGACCTTCCCGTTCATTGATGAGACTTTTATGACTATCTATACCCTGCTCACTGGGGTTACGGTTGAAGAAATGCCTAAAGCAGCTGCCCTGGTGCTGCCCGATAAAGGCGGACGGTTTACATATCGGATTAGCCAGTCGGGTAATCAGTTGCAGGTGGTCAGTCGAATGGCATTGCGAAAACCCGTTTATTTTGCCGAAGAATATCCGCATCTTCGCGAGTTGTTTGCCCTCGTTATCCAGACCTTTGTTTACTATGCGCCTTGTTACTATTCTCTTAGTTCTGACCTTACCGGCATTTGGCCAGGATGAATACCGGGCCTCGGCCATTCCTGAGCCTTTACGTACCAACGCCCATGCCGTAGTTCGTCGGCACGAGACGGTTTATACCGTTAAATCGCCGGGAGAGGCTGTACAACACATCCGCACAGTGGTAACCGTGCTGAATGAGCACGGCGACGGGCAGGCACAGTTGACAGTGGGCTACGATAAACTCTCGAAAATAAACGATATCTGGGGTGCCCTCTACGATGCTGAGGGCGGGCTGATTAAGAAACTTAAAAAAGCCGATATTGAGGATCAGAGTGCCTATGATGGGGTTAACTTCCTGACCGATAACCGGCTGAAACGGGCCAGTTTCCCGCGCCAGCCAACCTATCCCTATACCGTTGAGTTTGTGCAGGAGACCACCGAGCGGAATCTGATGTTTTACCCCACCTGGGCACCCCAAAACGAGGAACACCTGGCAATCGAGCAGGCATCGCTGGTGGTCGAAATGCCGCGTGGACAGGCCCTTCGGTACAAGGAGGTGAACCTGAAACAGCCTGTTGAGCGGATAGACACCCCTGCTCAAACTAGCTATACATGGAAAATTGCTAACCAGCCCGCCCTGGTGCTGGAGCCTATGGCACCTCCCGCCCGCGAATTGCTCCCCCTGGTTTATACCGCACCCACTACCTTCGAGGTGCAGCAGTATACAGGCCGGATCAATACCTGGAGCGACCTGGGCCGGTTTTATTACGAGCTGAACCACAACCGCGATGCCATTCCCGACGACCTACGGCAGCGGGTACTGGCCCTCACCAGCCAGGAGCCTACT
>JBBQUC010000574.1:0-2700 GCA_038212815.1 Cytophagales bacterium | reverse complement strand
GGTATTGAAATCGGCCAGTACGGCGGTGGTTTTCAGACCCGTGATGTACTCGATAATATCCATCAGGTGCGAGCCGATGTCGGCAATAGCCCGCGAATCGCCCGATTTATCGGGTTCGAGCCGCCAGTTGTAGTCGGTTTCATAAAACAGCCAGTCCTGCAAATACGACCCCATAATGGAATATACCTCACCGAGTTCGCCCTTTTGCCGCATAACCCGCATTTGCCGCGCCAGTGGGTAGTAGCGTAGGTTGAAATGCACGGCATTGACCAGACCTGTTTGGGCTGCCAGGGCCACCAGTTCTTCAGCTTCGTGTAGGTCTTTGGCCAGGGGTTTTTCGCAGATAACGTGCTTACCGGCCAGCAGGGCGGCTTTCGACTGGCTGTAATGCAGGAAGTTGGGTGTACAGATGTGAATCGACTGAATATCGTCCTGTTTCAGAAGTTCGTCGAAGGTGTAGGCGCGGGCAATGCCGAGTTGATCGGCCTTTTGGCGGGCCAGTTCAGCCGTGACTTCGCAGAGGGCGGCCACTTCCACATTCGGTAAGCGACGGAGGGCTTCAATGTGCGCGGGTCCGATGAAACCGGTACCAACCACGCCAACCTGGATTTTTTGCATTGTGAGTTATTTGGGGGTTAAAGAGGGGTGTAAAGAGTGAAAGAGTGAAAGGCTAGCTGACTCAGACACTGTTAGCGTGTCAGGTACTCTTTCATTCATTGAATAAATTTCGTCCATTTTTCACTCGACTGGTTCGAGGCAATAACGGTGTCGATAAACGCCAGACCACGAACGCCGTCGTACACGCCGGGGAAATCGTAAATTGGGTCGGGTTGCTGGCCGGTCATATTGGCTTTTACAGCGTAGGCAAAGTTGCGGTAGAGGTTAGCAAATGCCTCGAAAAACCCTTCGGGGTGACCGGCGGGCATACGGATATGGGCTTTGGCCGCTGCCGACAGTTCGCCCACGCTGGGCCGGATAAGCCGCTGCCCCTCCTGCGATTTGTAGATGAGGGTGTTGGGTTCCATCTGATGCCATTCCAGCCCACCCAGCTCACCATACACAAAAATTTTCAGGGCATTTTCTTCGCCATTGCTGATCTGGCTGGCGTGCAATACCCCCTTGGCTCCACCCTCGAACCGCAGCAACACATTGCCATCATCGTCGAGTTGACGGCCCGGCACAAAGGCTGTGAGGTCGGCGCAGAGTTCAGCGATTTTCAGCCCCGTAACATACTCGGCAAGGTTCTCGGCATGGGTGCCAATATCGCCCATACAGCCTGCCGCCCCTGATTTGGCGGGGTCGGTGCGCCAGATAGCCTGCTTGTAGTTGTTCTCCTCTTCTTTTTTAGAGAGCCAGCCCTGCGGATACTCGACCACCACTTTCCTGATTGGCCCCAGTTTACCGTTGCGTATCATATCGCGGGCCTCTTTCACCATCGGGTAGCCGGTATAGTTGTGGGTCAATCCAAACACCAGTCCCGACTTTTCGACCACCGTAACCAGTTCGTTGGCTTCGGCACGGGTGAGCGTCATGGGTTTGTCGCACATAACGTGGAACCCGTTTTCAAGGGCCATTTTGGCGGGGGGAAAATGGAGGTGGTTGGGCGTAACGATGGAGACAAAATCCATCCGGTCGCCTTCGGGCCGTTCTTTCTCGCGGAGAATCATCTCGGCATAAGACGTATACACCCGGTCGTCGGGTAGGTAGAGGGCAAGTCCCGTCTGCCGCGATTTTTCGGGCGAGGCACTAAATACGCCACAGGCGAGTTCAATTTCGCCATCGAAACCGGCAGCCCGGCGGTGAACGGCTCCAATAAAGGCATCGAGGCCCCCTCCGACCATGCCCATTCGCAATTTTCTGTGCATACTGTTTAGTTTATGGTTTTTAGTTTGTGGTTTGTCGTTCCTGGATGCGTTAGCTACTACAAACCACAAACCATAAACTCACCTACTGTTCAGGCCGGAAAAATAAGGGTTTTCTCTTGTTTTTTGGAAATTTAATCCAAAACAAGCCGTTTTTAAGTAATTGGAGCCGCTTTGCTGCTTTGCTGAGTGTTCTTAACCTTGTATATACACAAACCTCTTACTAACCAATTATGAACCAACCCATCAATTCGTCACGGCTATTTATAGCCAGTTGCCTGGCCATTATCACAACGGCTTTTTCCTTCAGTATCAGGGCTGGCATTCTACCCCAGTTGGGTACCGAGTTTGGGCTAACTGCCGAGCAGTTAGGCTTTATTAACTCAATGTTCTTTTTCGGTTTCCCCATTTCCATGATCATTGGTGGTATCGTGTATCACTCGGTAGGCCCTAAACTGATTATGCAGGTAGCCGTTGTTGCCCACACATTGGGGATTATACTGACGATCTATGCCGGTGGATACATTGGCCTGTTATTTTCCACGTTCTTCATCGGCTTTGGCAATGGCTGTACGGAGGCTGCCTGTAATCCCATGATTGCCGATATGTATTCTACCAACAAACTGAACAAAATGTTGGGCCGGTTTCACATGTGGTTTCCTGGCGGTATTGTGATTGGTAGTCTAATCTCCAAATTTATGACCAGTGCGGGCTACTCCTGGCAGTCTCAAATTTGGGTACTCATGCTGCCAACGGTGGTTTATGCGTTCCTGTTTTTCGGCCAGGCGTTCCCCAAACCCAAAGTGGAGGGCGTTACCTCATTAGCAAAAAACTTCCA
>JBBQUC010000573.1:0-2730 GCA_038212815.1 Cytophagales bacterium | reverse complement strand
ACAACTGCTCGACCCGCCCCCGCGACATGATTTCGCAGGCCTGTGGCGACAGCCTGCAATGGCCCATGCCCAACCGGCCCGGTAAATCATACCGCAACTGGATGAACGACTACCTGGGCGAAGTGCCCTGGTATCAGTTTGGCATGAACCTAGCCATTGGCTACCCGTCCGACCAGGTGGCCTCCAACTGGCAGGCCATGTATATCCCCAACAATGTGTTCAATCAGCTTGCTCAGGCTACCATTCGGCAACCCAACGGGCAGTCGGTGCCAGTTGTGGTGGATACACGCACCTTATTCGAGGCCCAGAAAACCTTCCGGCAGCAGGTGCCTATCTGGATGCAGCCCGAATTTGTGTTTGCCCTGCTGGGCATCGGCATTTCGCTGTTTTCGGTGCGCCGGTGGCTGCGGGGCAAGTATGACCGCTGGCTCGATTTGGGGCTATTTGGATTTGCCGGGCTATGTGGCTGGTTTTTATTCCTGCTCTGGTTTGCCACCGACCACGGCGTAACCACCTGGAACCCCACCCTACTCTGGCTGGCCCCGTTTCACCTGCCCGGCATTTTTTGGGCCACCCGAAAAAGCCGTACCAATCGGCAACGCACCGGGTATTTTGGCAGCACAGCCGTGCTGATTATACTGGGCCTGTTCCTCTCGAAAGTACCCGGCGGGGCCGATACCCTGATTGGGCTAACCCTATTGGTACGGTGCATTTTACAGGTAAACGTAAGCCGAACCACACAAGTAGTAACGACTTAAACGACCTACACATGACAGATTTACAAGCACTTACGAAACAAGTCTGCCAGATAGCCCAACAGGCCGGGGCATTTATTATGCAGGAAAGCCGTCAGTTTAGTCGCACGGCAGTGGAGTATAAAGACGTGAATAACCTGGTTTCGTATGTCGATAAGGAAACCGAGAAACGGCTGGTCGATCAACTGGCCAAACTCCTGCCCGAAGCCGGGTTCATTACCGAAGAGGGCACTACCGGCAGCGAGGGCGATAAAACCGCTTTAAACTGGATTATAGACCCGCTCGACGGCACTACCAATTTTGTGCATGGCCTGCCTATCTTCTCGGTCAGCATTGGGCTGGTCGAGGGCAGCAAACCCCTGGCGGGCGTGGTGCATGACCCCAACCGCAACGAGTGCTTCTCGGCCTGGGCTGGGGGCGGAGCCTGGTGTAATGACGAACGCATTGCCGTGTCGCCCGCCAAAACCCTCGGCGAGAGCCTGATTGCCACGGGGTTTCCGTACTACCGCTTCGAGCAGATGGCTACCTACCTGGCCATTCTGGAAACCCTGATGCAACGCTCCCACGGTCTGCGCCGGTTAGGGTCGGCGGCTATCGACCTGGCCTACGTAGCCTGCGGGCGGTTCGAAGCCTTTTATGAGTATAACCTCAACTCGTGGGACATGGCCGGGGGCGTATGCCTGGTGCAGGAAGCAGGCGGCACCATCACCGATTTCGCAGGGGGCAACGAGTACCTGTTCCGGGGTGATGTGATTGCCGGTGGCCCCATGCAGGCCGAACTTCTAGCCACGATTCAAGAGTTTTGGGATAGATAATCTAAAATAGTTTTACTATTTTTACATGTTACGTATAAAATAGTAAAGCTATGTTTGTGGAACGGCCTGTTTATGCTGATTTAAAGGCGCACCTGGGCAAACGCCAAATTACTGTTTTGACTGGTATGCGTCGTACTGGCAAGACAACGCTGGTTAAGCAGTTGTTGGCCAATGCGCCAATTTCTCAGAAGCTCTACATGGATTTGGAGCGCATTGATAACCGGTCTCTCTGGGACGAGTCTAATTACGAAACGATTATTTTAGCCCTGGCCCAGCGCGGCTTACGCTTTGATGAACCCGTCTTACTGGCACTCGATGAGATTCAGTTAGTCCCCAACTTACCGAGTGTTCTCAAATACCTCTACGATACTTACCCTATCAAATTCATTGTAACGGGGTCAAGTGCGTATTACCTGAAAAATCACTTCACTGAATCGCTGGCGGGTCGTAAGAAACTCTTCGAGGTGTATCCACTCACCTTTGGCGAAACACTGCTGTTCAGAAACGTGCCGTTTACGCCCCTGACCTGGCCAGCAGCCAGCCTGTTTATTCGCACTGAGTACGAACGGCTCAAAGGCCATTACGAAGCCTACATCCAGTTCGGGGGATTTCCGGAAGTAGTACTTGCCGAAACGGAGGCTGACAAGCAGGACTTACTGGCCGATATTCTCAGCTCGTATATCAACTTCGATATATTGACGCTGTCCGATATTCGGAATCCGACCAACTTGTATAAACTCATCAAGCTGCTAACCGCGCGCATTGGCACCCGATTAGATATTTCCAAGTTAACCAGTCTAATGGGTCTCTCGCGCCAAACGGTGGAGAATTACCTGGAACTGCTGGAACAGAGTTACCTGATTCGTACACTGCCGGTACTGGCCAACAGCCCGGATCGGGAGATTGTCAAAGCCCGAAAACTGTACTTTCTCGATAACGGCATCGCGTCGGTAGCGGGTGACCTGGGTAGCGGGGCCAAATTTGAGAATGCCGTTTTTAACCAACTCCATCAGGGGGGCGACATGGCCTATTACCAACTTAAATCAGGCCGCGAGATTGATTTTGTACTGTATAAAACCATCGGGATCGAAGTGAAAGAAACAGCCTCCGAAGCCGATTTGAAAGGAGTTACCTTGTTAGGAAAAAATCTGAAACTAACC
>JBBQUC010000572.1:0-2745 GCA_038212815.1 Cytophagales bacterium | reverse complement strand
CAACTCGATAAACTGGTCAAAACATTACGCCAGAACCCAGCCCTGAAAATCGAAATCGCGGGCCATACCGACAATGTGGGCGACCGGCGACTGAATCAGGCACTCTCGGAGAACCGGGCCAAAGTAATCACGAGTTATCTGGTCAACAAAGGCATTGCCGAAGCGCGATTGACCCATAATGGCTACGGAGACTCGCGCCCGGCGGCCCCCAACGATGTAGAAGAAAACAAACGAAAAAACCGGCGGGTTGAGTTTTCGGTATTGGCAAAGTAGCTGCAAGGGCTGTTAGACAACAACCTACTTAAAATCGCAGATTTAAAATCGTAGATTCAGCTTGGCGAAGAAAAACGCGCCATTGCTGCCCATCTGCACGGGGTCCCAGGCACCACCCGATTCGGTGGCCTGCGGATTGTGCAGATCAGGGTAAGCATTGAACATATTGCTGACCCCCACATTGAGCCGCACATTGGGGCTGATGCGGTAGCCGAGGGTGAGATCGGTGGTGATACGGGGCATATAGACATCGAAGGCCGTGCTTTGTGCGGTAGGGTCATACACATTATAGTTGGCCAGGGTTATCTTATCGAACCGAACAAACCGCAGGAGCAGGTTAAACCGGCTGAGGCTGTAGTCGAACGTCAGGTTGATCTTAGAGGGGGGTGCCGATGCCTGCACAAAATGCCGTTCCCGCTCATCGAAATACGTATCTTGTTTCCCTTTAAGCCGGGCGTTGGTTTGCACGCCATCGACTGTCATGTGATTGATATTGGCTGCCAGCGTGGTATTTAACCGCCCTTTACCCAGGGCAGTACTGTGCGACAAAATCAGGTCGATTCCTTTGCTGGTCGTAGAAATGGCGTTGGTAAAAAACTGCGCCTGCCCCACCCGCAACGCGTTCAGGTCGGCTCCAATGTCCGGGTCATCTGCCGTAAAGGCCCCCGTCAGTACCACTCGGTCGCGCACGTTTACGTAATAGGCATCTGCCGTAATCGAGAAATTGGTAGCAGGTTTGGCCGTTAATCCAAAGCTCACGTTGGTGGAGGTTTCCTGCTTGAGGGGCGGAATCCCCAGTTTCTGCGTAACGGCACTGTTATTCCGGGCCAGCAGCACTTCGGTGGGTTGCCCGGACACAAAGTTGGTAAAGGTGGAGTTGAAATTAACCTGCGCCAGCGATGGTGCCCTGAACCCCGAACTAATCGTGCCGCGCAGCGAGAACGTAGGCGACAGATGCACCCGCGTGGCGAGTTTACCATTGAGGGTGGCCCCAAAATCACTGTAATTCTCGTACCGACCGGCGCCTTCGATCATAACGGCTGAGCTTAGGTTGGCCTCTACATCGGCATAAATACCCAGGTTGGTGCGGGTAGCTTTAAGCACATCGGCAGGCTGAAACCCCGGAAAACCCTGCGAACCGGCTGCTTTTTCGGGGTTGTAATTTTTATACGATGCCACTTCGCCCGCAAAAATCTGATACCACTCCGCCCGCAACTCCGAGCCAAACGCCACGTTGAGACCCGACAGGGTTTGGTTGAAGTAGCGGGAAAAATGCAGGCCCGTTACATTTTGCTGTAGTTGAAACCCTCCCGCATCGAAACGGGTAGGGCTACTGCTGCCTATAGAGGTGTTCAGCGTATTCCGAACGCCGTACTGAAACCGGTTCGAGCCGAACGAATTGCCCAGGTCTATGTTCCAACTGCCCCACTTACTGCGAATCCCACCAGCAAACGACCCATCCGTTAGGGTACTGGTGATAATGGGGTCGAACCCATTGGGGTAAATGTTCAGGATATTCCGGGGACTATCGGCATAGCGGGTCCAGGCATACGCATCGCCCTTGCGGAGGTTAAGCCCCCCGAAGGCGTAAAACTGCGTGTTTTGCGACAAGGGAATGTCGCTGTTCACGTAAAAAGACGAGTTCTGAATTTGCGGATCGCCGTACTGTCGCCGGGCTATATCGCCCGGAACGTTGGCCCGTTGGGTATGGGCGCGGTTATTATGGTCGGCGGTGAGGTTGATAAATCCTTTATCACCAACCCGTACGCCATAATTGGCATTCAGGTTTAGATTGGCTCCATCGAACCCCTGATTATCGAAGCGGTATTTAGCCTGGTAGGCACCGTAGTTGATATTGGCTGTAAACTCATTGACACTGGATTTCAGCACAATATTAATTACGCCGGCAATGGCATCGGAGCCATACTGAGCCGCAGCCCCATCGCGCAGCACCTCGATCCGCTCGATGGCGGCAATCGGAATGGCATTGAGGTCAGTGCCGGTATTACCCCGCCCCCGGCTGCCAAACAAATTCACCAGCGAGGACTGATGCCGCCGTTTTCCATTCACCAGCACCAGCGTCTGGTCGGGGCCGAGACCGCGCAGCGAGGCCGGATCAATGTGGTCGGCTCCATCAGAACCCGTTTGTCGGTTCGAGTTAAAGGAGGGGGCTACAAACTGCAGGAGTTGGTTCAGGTCTAACTGACCCGTTTTGGAGGTCACCTCGCGCACATTGATGAGGTCGATGGGTGCGGGAGAGTCGGTAACGGAGCGGTTGATATTCCGTGTTCCCACTACGACAACTTCGCTCAGGCTGCTTTGCGTGAGCGGCAGGCGGGCGTTCAGCACTACCGCTTCGCCCGATGCCTGCACTGTGACCGGAATTTCGGTAGCCATAAACCCAAAGAGACTAAACCGCAGCGTATAGCCACCGGGTCGTAACGACAGCCGGTAATCGCCGTCGCCAGTGGT
>JBBQUC010000571.1:0-2749 GCA_038212815.1 Cytophagales bacterium | reverse complement strand
AAGACGATACCCTGCGCGACCCCATTACAGGTTTTGAATTGCCCCTCACCACTATTTTTGCCTGAATTAGCTCCCCTACCGCTTTATTAGCCGCGCCTGTAGCTGGGCTATTGCCTCCTCATACGAGGCACCAATGGGTATTAGCTGTCCCGCCACGGTAATATCCTGACGGGCTAGTTTATCTATTTTATCGACCGCCACGCAGAACGACCGATGCACCCGCACAAACTGGTCGGGGGGCAGTTGTTGCACAAACTCAGTGAGAGTTTGGCGGATGAGGAGCTTCCGATTGGACAGTACGAGCGATAGGTAATTGCCCTCCGCTTCGATGTATAGTATGTCGGCCAGCAGCACTTTCTCGAGGTCGAAGCCGGTTTTCACAAACAGGGAGTTTGGCTCTTTTCCTGCCCGCAGTCTGTGCATATCGAGAGCTTTGGTGCAGGCTTTCCCGAAGCGGGCCAGCGAAAAGGGTTTCAGCAGGTAATCGACAGCCGCCAGGTCGAATCCCTGCACGGCAAAGTCGGCATGAGCCGTAGTGAAAATCACCATCGGCACCGTGGGCAGGCAGCTAACCACCTCCATCCCCGATATATCAGGCATGTTGATGTCGAGGAAAAGTAGATCGACGCGGTTGCTTTGCAGCCAGGCAATGGCGGCAAAGGCATCGGTAAAGGTAGCGTTCAGGGTCAGGAACGGCACCTTCCCCGCATGGTGCCGGATCACCTCTAATGCCTGCGGCTCGTCGTCAATAGCAATAGCAGTCATTAGTTTATCTTTGTCCACCGGTCTTCGCCGAAGGCGAGCAGGCTCTTCACGGTGCCGTCAGGTGCAGTATCGAAGGTGAAGGGAGCTCCGTCGCCTTCCAGAAAAAAGGCGTTGCTGCCTTCGGGCAGCAGGCTAAATGAGTAGCCATCCCAGCTTTGTTTCACCCGCAGCCCAGTGGATTGTACGGTAACCTCCAGCACGGGCTTTTTGTCACCCTCGCCCACATACCGGCCCGCCAGTTTCGCCAACTGCTCCGGGGCAAGTACTACTTTGGTTTTTATGGCCTGCTTGTAGGTTGGCCAGTTATATACCTTCGACACCGCCCGCATCATGTCGTTGACCAGGCCCATGCCATTGTCGGCGTTAGTCATGATAACCACACCCTGCCCCGTTTGCTGGAATCCATACAGAAAGCACCGAAACCCGGCATTGCCACCCCCATGACTAAAGGTCAGCCCGTCTTTCTCGTCTGACACGCCCGGCCCCAGGCCGTAGTTGCCCAGGTGTTTGGTCAGCATTTGCCCGGTCATGGCTTTAGAGAGTACGGGGTTGGCCGTTCCCGCCAGCGACTGCTGCACGCTGATGAGGTATTTCGCCAGATCGGTGGGGGTTGTCCACAGCCCGGCAGGGGCTCGTTCGGGGTAGGTATTCCAGTTGCCGGGCAGTTTTTTACCATTGGGCCAGTGGGCAATGCTGGCATTAGTACGCAGGGGGTCGGGCAGGGGCTGCTGAAAAGTGCTGTTGGTCATGCCCAACGGGGTCAGCACAGTTTGTTGCATGTAGTTGGCAAAGGGTTGCCCCGTCACATCCTCCACCAGTTGCTGCATCAGCACGTACCCCCCGCCCGAATACTGCCACCGGCTGCCGGGCGTGGTATCAGACACAACGGCGGGCGAGTTGGCCGGTTTGTCGCCGTTCAGAATCTGTACCAGCGTGGGCAGGGGTTTGCCCGCCGGGTAGCCACCGAAGCCATGCACTGTTAGGCCAGCGGTATGGGTCAGCAGCCCGCGCAGGGTAATGGGCTTTTGGGCGGTAAACCGCGAGGGCTTGGTTTTCCAGCTTTTGAGGTACGTATTCACGTCGGTATCGAGGCTCAGCTTACCCTGCTCCACTAGTTTCAGCGCGGCCAGTGCCGACACGGGTTTGCTGATGGAGGCCGCCTGAAACAGCGTTTGGGCATCGGCGGGCTGCAAACTGTCGGCACTGAGGTAGCCGTAGGCTTTGGCCCACTCGATGCGGCCCTTGTTCACCACGGCAATGCTCACCGCTGGCACCTTGTGGTGCTTCATCCGCTGGGCTATGGTGAATGAAACGGCCGGTTCGCCGGTGAGTTGTAATGGAGGTAGCAGCCCCGTTTCAACCTGGTTGATTCGTTGCGCTACATCGGGCGGTGGGGCTTGCCCAACAGCGATGGGGGCCAGGGAAAGCAGGCAGCCGGTAAGGAGCAGGGGTTTCATATCAAGAGGGGTTTACGTTGTTGAGTTGCCGTTGGCTGGTTGCCAAAAATGATGATTTTTATCTATACTCCAGCGTGAGCGACACGAAATAATCCTGCGCCGACTGCTGACTACGGAGTTCGTGCCGACCGGGATAGACCAGTTCCAGCCGCTTGCTCACGTTGGCCAACCCTACGCCCGACTCCAGTTCGGTAGGTGGCGTGGTGGGTTTGGCATGGCGGGAGTTATGCACTTTAAAATACAGGTGCGTATCGTCGAAGGTGAGGGTAATGTAAATCCACGACCGTTGCCGCAGGCTGATCCCGTGCTTAAACGCGTTCTCGACAAAGGGAGTCAGCATCATGGGAGCCAGGTAAATAGGCAATTCCGGCTCCTGAATATTCACCCGAATGTCGATGTCGTGGGTTTCGTCGATGCGCATCCGCTGAATCTGGATGTAGTTGTGCAGATACTCGATCTCTTTATCGAGGGCAATGCGGTCGCGGTTGTTTTCGTGCAGCATAAACCGCCTCATGTCGCCGAGCTTC
>JBBQUC010000570.1:0-2768 GCA_038212815.1 Cytophagales bacterium | reverse complement strand
CCTTCAATCAGAATTATGCCAACCTGATCGAAGCCAATACAGGCAATACTCCCCAACTGAATGTTGGGGCCGATAAGCAGGGTTGGCGCATGTTGGGAGAGGCTAATAGACGGATGCTCGACGAACGATACCGGCGGGCATTCAGGGGCCAATCGCAAAATTTTGAGATGCAGTTCGAGGCCAACATGGGCGAACATCAGGCCGAAATCTGGCTCGAACTGCACTTAAATCCAATTTTGCTTTCCGGCGGTATTATCGAAGAAGTGTCGGGCATTGCCCGCGATATTACGAACCGCAAACGCGCCCAACTGAATGTAGAGCAGAGTGAAGAGAAATTCCGGGGTATTTTTGAGAACCTCCAGGATATTTACTGCCGCGTTGACCGCCGGGGCAAGATTACCATGATTAGCCCTTCGGTATTTAAACGGACTGGCTATACCCCCGACGAGGTGCTGGGGCAGGACATCACCCGGTTTTTCCTGAACAAGAATGTACTGCGCCAGGCCATCATCAAACTGGGGCGCAACCACAGCCTGCGGAATTTTGAGGCTACCCTGCTCCGCAAAGACGGCACCGAGCGGCAGTTTATGTTTAACATGCTGCTGCTGAAAGACGACTCTGGCGAGTATGGCGTGGTGGCCGCCCTGGCCCGCGACATTACTGAGCTGAAGCGGCAGGCTACCGAACTGGTAAAAGCCAAAGACGATGCCGAACGCTCGCTGAAGGTGAAAGAGCGATTTCTGGCTAATATGAGTCACGAGATCCGTACGCCCATGAATGGGGTGATTGGCATGATCGACCTGCTGACCGATACGCCCCTCAACCCCGAACAGCGCGATTACGTCCGCACTATCAAACGCTCGTCTGAAACGCTGCTTACTATTCTGAACGATATTCTGGACCTCTCGAAAATTGAAGCGGGGAAAATGGCCCTGCACGAGTCACCACTGACCCTGCGCGAAATTTTTGATAAGTTGATTGCCTTATTTGGGCAGCAGGCCAACACCAAAAACAATACCCTGACCTATGGCCTGGCCCCCGAACTGCCCACTTACGTTATTGCCGACCAGACCCGCCTGCTCCAGATTCTGTCGAACCTGACCTCCAATGCTATTAAGTTTACCGAGAACGGAGCGGTGCATATTGCAGCCTCACTGGTCAGCAAGCGGGGAAAATTCAATCGGATACGGGTGGAGGTGCGCGACCAGGGGATTGGCATTTCGCAGGAGAACCTGAGTCTGCTGTTCAATTCGTTTAGCCAGGTCGATAACTCCTCGCGCAAATCGTTTGGGGGTACGGGCTTAGGGCTGGCCATCTCGAAAGAACTGGCCGCGCTGATGAAAGGCGAGGTAGGGGTAGAGTCGGAGGTAGGGCAGGGGAGTGTTTTTTGGTTCACCATTGAACTGAAAGAAACGGCCATTGCCCCCACTCAGCAGGCCAACGAGTTGCCCGATGTAACCCTGATCAATTTTTTCAGCGACTACCACCCCCAGGTACTGCTGGTCGATGATAACGCCGTGAACCGCAAAGTAGCGAGCGAGATACTGCGCAAAGCAGGCTGTGTGGTCACTACAGCCGCCAGCGGTGCCGAAGCCATTAACCTGGTGCGGGAAAAATCGCCCTTCGATCTGATTTTCATGGATATTCAGATGCCCGACATGGACGGGGTTGAAACCACGGCCCACCTGCGCCGAGAGTTCAGGCAAACGCTGCCCACTATTGTGGCCATGACGGCCTACTCCATGCGCGAAGACCGCGAACGGTTTTTAAGCCAGGGCCTCGACGATTACATTGCCAAGCCGATTCGCGCTCAAAGCCTGATTGCCAAAGTAAAAGAACTAGTCGATGCCCGCCGGGCGAAAACCGTCCCTAAAGCCACCATTACAGTATCGCCCGTACAGGTGACCACCCTGGCCGACCCGACCCAGCCCCTGATCGACTCCGACATTGTGGGCCAACTGCGGCATATTGGCGGACAGGAGCTAGTGGACAGTGTATTCGCCGATTTTGTAGCCGAGGCCACTGAGTTGGTGAACGGCTCACTCGATGCCTTCTCCCTGGGCGACATCCCAACTATAAAAGGGCATCTGCACACCCTGAAAGGAAGTGCTGGCACCATTGGCGTGGCCCGGCTGGCCGAGATAGCCCGCGTGGCCGAGGGTAAACTCAAAGTAGCCGATACCAGCAGCTTAGGCGAAGAACTGAAACTGCTCGAAAAAGAATTTGGCGAGTTTTTAGTGCAGTGGAAGGGGCTGGTGGGGGATAATTCGTTTTAAAGATTAAAGGTTATCCTGGTTATTTATCGCATATTTGGAAAATAATCACTGTTCATTTTATGCAGGCTTACAACGAGGTTGATATACTTGAAGATGAAACATTAACACCAAAGTTACGGGGAGGATACTATACTCCGGCACCCATAGCCCAATTTCTTGCCGAATGGGTCATTCGGTCAAAAGATGATCGGGTTTTAGAGCCGAGCTGTGGGGATGGTGCCTTGTTGGAAGCTGCCGCAAAAAGACTTTCTAAAATAGGCGCTTCCTCCGGGGAAATATCAGAACAGCTAAGAGCAACTGAACTCTTTAATTCGGAGGCACTTATTGCTCGTGAACGATTAGAACGACTGGATTTAGACGGCTCGGCAATTGTGCATACCGGAGATTTCTTTGAGGCACTTGGAGAAGAATCAGCGTTGACATTCTTTCCGTATGAAGCACCGCTACGCGGAAGGCGTTTCGATGCGGTAATTGGGAATCCGCCATTTCTGC
>JBBQUC010000569.1:0-2780 GCA_038212815.1 Cytophagales bacterium | reverse complement strand
ACTTATTTGTTTAATTGAGATGTCCTTGAAAAGCCAGACAGTGTAAAGTTAAGTACCTACACTGTCCGGCTTTTCAAGGACATCTCAAGTTACCCCCGAAGATGCTGATTTACGTGCTTAGGCTGCTCCGCGTGTTGCGGCTGACCGGAACTACCGCCCGGTTATCTGGTCGAGCAGGGCATTGGCCCGTGCGCCGGTTTCGCCCGTGCTGGGGCTTTTGCCTTCGCCCCGCAGGTCGGCAACAATCTGTTCGATGAGTGGCTGCTGCACATGCATCGGGAAGGGTATATTGATCTCCTCAGTGCCTGTTTCGGTTTCGATCAGGATGCGAAATTTCTCAAAGTACGAAAACGTGATTTTCCCCTTCGAGCCGATGAGTTGGGTTTGCTCGATGCGCTGCTCCGGGTTGACGGTATAGCACCAGCTGCCGGTACCCAGCACCCCAGAGGCAAACGCGAAATTAGCCACTACCATATCTTCGGCAGGGTATAACCCCGCCTGATTGCGCACCAGACCGCTGGCCGTTTTGATCGACCCCAGCACAAATTCCAGAAAATCGAACTGGTGCGAGGCCAGGTCATGAAAATGCCCACCACCCGAAATGGCCGGATCGACCCGCCAGCCGGGACGCGGCTGTTCGCCCACCTCGGCGGCAGCGGGCGGATATTTTAGCTGAATCTGGACATACCGAATATTGCCAATAATTTGATTATCAATTAGTTCTTTTACTTTCAGGAAATATGGTAATGACCGGCGATAAAAGGCTACAAAAAGCGGTACGCCTGTCTCGCGGCTGACCCGGTTCATGGCCTCACACTCAGCGGCATTGAGGGCCATTGGCTTCTCTACATAAACGGGTTTCCCGGCGCGCATGGCCCGAATAGCATACTCGGCATGGGTATCGGGGGGCGTGGCTACATAGACTGCATTCACGGTGGGGTCGTTGATGAGCGCATCGGCATCGGTGTACCAGGTCGGCACGTTATGTCGCCGGGCATAATCGGCGGCTTTTTCGGCATCGCGTCGCATCACCGCCACTAAGCTTGAATTGGGCACTTTGGCGAATGCGGGGCCACTTTTTACCTCGGTTACATCACCACAACCGATAATGCCCCAATTGATTTGTTCCATTGTCATACAAACCAGGAAATGTTTGCCAATAAAAGCAAATAAGTTAGGGGTTTACCGTATCGTATGGGTGTACTAGCCGGTTATTTTTGGGCGAAGCGACTGGCGAGTCGTTGCCGGTAACTACCTTTTTTAATCGCCTGCCCAACAGTCAATCGTACTGCCCGGCTAAAATCCCGGTGCTGATACGTCCAGACATCGCCCGTGGTCAGGTCATACACGTTCGAATAAGCCGTTAAATCGCCCTGATGGGTTTGGGCTAAAATGCGGGTAGCGTTTGCGAGCGTGGCCGAGGAGTCGGTTGCCAGCATAGTGGTGGCAGTCTGATAGCGTTCGCAGACGGGTTCATTGCCGTATTCGGGGTTGCTAAGATTGAAATTAGTCAGTAACTGCACCGACCGGCCCGCCCGTTTGTGAATAACCACCTTGCCGTCGTAAGCACCCAGCACGACCGATGCTCCACCTTTATCGGCCAGTGTAATATGTACCCGTTCGAGGTCAGGTAGCCGGTAGCGTTGCAGGAAATCCAGGGCTTCGTCCACTGTCGCGCAGCGTTCCAGAGCAGCCTGCCAAATAGAGCCTCTGAACGCCGGTTTCTGCCCGAAATCGAGCGGAACAAAAGGAGTAGCTGTGCCATCGAAAAACAACCCGGCGGTATTCAGCCCGCCTTGCAGATGGCCGTCGCTGGCGAAAGCAAAACCAACAAAGCCATAGCGACCTGTTGCGGGGGCATGCACCACAATCTCTGCATCGCGGGCGGGCCAGTCTTCGTGGTTGGCAACCAGTACGTGATTGCCGGTAGTAAGCACTAAAATCAGGCAGGCATAGGCCGGTTGCAATACAGATAGCACCCCTGCGAGCGTAAAGAATCGCTTCATGGCTGAATAACTGTTTGGCGAAACCGCACCCGCAGGTCGGGCCGCATTTTGGGGCCGTTGCCCGTAAAGTCGGCGTAGGTAGCCAAACCGACCTGTAGCGTATCGGGCCAATCGGTTCGGTCAACGGTTTTCATGAGTGTCCAGTTTGTTTCGTCGGGTTGGCGGGCCAATAACCGAACCTGTGCACCCTGGCACTCCATCCGTAGCCACCAGTCAGTAGCGGTCACTTTGGTGGGCTGCACTGCCGACTGCCCATGCACCGTATGTTGAACCAGTAGTTTCAGATTGGCGTTCCCGCCGGTTCCCAGGCCCAAAAACAGGTGGTTTTCCGTATCTCTGCTGGCTGGCCGAATCAGCAATCCACCCGCCTGAAAGCCTCGGTCGGGTGCGGCTGTGGTATCAGTTGCTTTACGAACCTGAATCCGCGTTTCAATGCTGAAATTACCCTGCCGTGTCTGGAATGCCATCGGCCCTGTATCGGCATCGTTCCAGGCCGATTTCATAAGAGGCTTCATGATAATAACCCCGTCCTGCTGATAGATTTTAGCCAATTGTGGATTAAGAACCTGCCAGTCGGCAGCTAACCCGGTATGAGTTGGAGTCTCTTGCCGGTCGAATCGGGCAACAATTTCCTGCAACGCTTTGGTTGGGCTAATGATGGTATTCTGACCCCAGAACGCTTCGTCGTACTCGGTAGCGAGGTTAATAATCAGGTTTTTGGGGAGCCATTTGTCTGACGAAGCTACTGGCTGAGCTGGCGCTGTGCCTTGCCCG
>JBBQUC010000568.1:0-2808 GCA_038212815.1 Cytophagales bacterium | reverse complement strand
TTTCAGGCGGCAACTCCCTCCATTTTGCACAGCCAGGTACAAACTTGGCTCGGCAGTGCCTTTACGAAAATCATCGAAATGGTAGGAGTGAATCCGGGGTTCTACCGTACGGGCAAAATGGGCATACTGCCGGGCTTTCGTGGCCGATACATTGACGGTTAGCCAATGGGTCAGCTCGTCGAGTTTCTTTTGGTCGCTGGCGGCAAAGAACCGTAAGTTGGTCGATTCGTCCAATCGGTCTTCATCGCGGGTATTGTTAAAAAACGCCATGTACTTATAGTAATCCTCATGTCGGAATGGGTCGTAGGGGTGGCTGTGGCATTGCGTACAGGCAAAGGTGGTACCATTCAGGGCTACCCAAGTGGTGCTAACCCGGTCTAACACCGCCGAAATCCGAAACTCTTCGTCGTCGGTGCCGCCCTCGTCGTTGTTCATCGTGTTCCGATGAAAGGCCGTGGCAATAAGTTGGTCTTCGGTGGGTTGGGGTAGTAAATCGCCCGCCAGTTGTTCGGTAATGAACTGGTTGTAAGGCATGTTCTGATTAAAGGCTCGGATAACCCAGTCGCGGTAACGCCAAATACTCCGAAAATCGTCCTTTTCGTAGCCTTTGGAGTCGGCATAACGCGCCAGATCGAGCCATAGAGATGCCCACCGCTCACCAAACGAGGGCGATGCCAGTAAGGAATCGACAACCGTTTCGTAGGCGTTGGGGCTGGTGTCGTTTAAGAAGTGCTGATATTGGCGGGCAGTGGGTGGCAGGCCGGTCAGGTCCATGCTTACCCGGCGAAGCAGCGTGGCTTTATCTGCGGGTTTGGCGGGAGATAGGGTCTGGTCGGCCTGTTTCTCCTGCACAAACCGATCAATGTCGTTGATAGCCCACTGGTTTGTCAGCGTGGCCCACCAGCCCATATTGGGTACACTGGGTTTCGTAACGGGTTTGTAGGCCCAGTGCGTACCCCACTGGGCACCCTGATTCACCCAATCGGTTAGAGTCTTTATCTCGTCGGCGGTGAGCAGATCACCTTTTCGGGGCATCCGCTTGTCGGGGTCAGGATCGGTCAGGCGCAGAATAAACGCTGAGTGGGCTGCGTCGCCCGGCAGAATGGCGGGGTGGCCCGATTTTGTATTGCCCAGAGCTTCTTCGGGGAATAGCAGGCTAAACCCACCGGCTTTTTTAACCCCGCCGTGGCAGGCCATGCACTTCTTGTTCAGGATGGGCTTTACCTCGGCATTGAAATCTACCTGGTTATGCGGAACGGCTACATAGCCCACGGCAGCCACCGCAAGGGCCGCAAGGGCCGCAAGGGGCAGTAGCAAACGGTTTGGCAAAATCATCATAGCAAATGGCCTACGTACAGGTAGTAATACTGAGTTGGGTTTAAAAGACTAAAGCGGTGATTTCCATACCCAACCCACCCTTATTTTAGCGGCTGTTTCTCTAGTCTACTGGCAGAAAAATAACAAACGTGGTTCCCTCACCCACCACGCTCTCGGCTGTCAGTGTGCCGTTATGCCCTTTAGTAATAATGTCGTAGCTCAGCGACAGGCCCAGTCCGGTGCCGCTGCCGGTGGGTTTGGTGGTGAAAAAAGGCTGGAATATCTTGGCCTTCACCGACTCTGGAATTCCTACCCCATTATCGCTAATCCGAATTTCGATTCCGCCTACCCCGTTGGGGCGGGCTACTTCATTAGCCCTTTCGGGGCGGGTCGACGGGTCGAGGTGTTGCCCTATCAGTTGGGTGCTAACGCTGACCCTGGGTTGGTAGTCATGTCCAGCCTGTTTTTGCCGCTCCTGTACGGCGTAGAAGGCATTGTTGTATATGTTCAGCAACACCCGGCCAATATCCTGTGATACCGCCGAAACCTTACCTAAAGCAGGACCAAAGTCTGTAATTAACGCTACATTAAAATCCTTGTCTTTGGCCAGACCGCCGGGGGTGCCGATACCGCGTCGGAGGACCGGCCGGAGCGGGCCTTCCGACCGCCGAAAACCCTGATAGGCCAGGTGGAGGTATTCATCGCAAAGCGCGTTGAGGTCGGTGAGCTGGCGTTTGCCCGTGGCCGTGCGGGAGTGTTCGAGCATACCCTTCACAATGCTACTGGCTCGCTTGCCATGGTGGGTTATTTTCTGGAGGTTCAGTCCTAAATTCTGGAGCAGTTCGGTTTCCAGACCCATATCCCGCTCAGGCTTTTGCTGTTCGTCGACCAGTTCGGCCACCAGTTCACTGCTCACCTCCGAGAAGTTATTGACAAAGTTCAGTGGATTCTGGATTTCATGGGCAATGCCAGCGGTCAATTCGCCCAGTGAGGCTAATTTCTCCTGCTGGATAAGCTGCGTTTGAGCAGCCTTCAGGCCGGTGAGGGCGCGGCTGGTTTGATCCCGTTGCGTTTCCAGTTCATCGCGCTGTTGCTGAAGCAGCGCGTTATTGCGTTGCTTTTGGCGGTTGTTGCGCAGTAAAACATACGCCAGAATGAGCAGCATAAGCAAAATGCCGAACAGAAAATTGAGTAATACCTGCCGCCGACGATTTTCCTGGGCTTCAAGGTCAGCCGCTGCCTGCTCTTCTACCGCCTGGAAATTTTGCTGCAAAATGGCCAGTTGCTGGCGGGTTTGAGCACCAGATAGTGTATCTTCATACGCCATGTAATGCTGCTGAAACTGATAGGCCATTTTGTAGTTAGCCAGCAGTGCATAAGCCCGCGCCAGTACGCTACTGGCATCGCGGCTCACTTCTTTATACCCAATTTTTTGGCTTAGTGTCCACCCTTGCTGCCCATAATACACGGCACTGTCGGGCTGATTATTGG
>JBBQUC010000567.1:0-2820 GCA_038212815.1 Cytophagales bacterium | reverse complement strand
CCCGGTAGTTATGAAAGAGGATATAGTGCCCCAGCAGCCCATTATCGTTGCCAAACCCATTTGGAAACCGCCGGGAGGTGGAGTTGAGCAGCAGCAGGTTGGTATTGAGGCAGGCGGCATTCACAAAAATAATCCGGGCATATACCTCCGATACTTCTTTAGTGTTAGCATCCATAATCCGCACTCCCGTTGCTTTGCCTTTAGCATCGTCGTAGATGAGCGAATGCACCACCGAAAAGGGTCGCAGGGTGAGCTTGCCCGTTTTGGCAGCCCAGGGCAATGTTGACGAGTTGCTGCTGAAATAACCACCATATGGGCAGCCCCGATAGCACAAACTGCGTGCCTGACACTGACCCCGCCCCTGATCCAGGTGCACCTGCTGCGGTTTGGTGAGGTGGGCACAGCGGCCAATAATGGCGTGGCGGTCGGTGTAGTGTTTTTTAAACGCCTGCTGAATGTGTTTCTCTACGCAGTTCATTTGCCAGGGCGGCAGAAACTCGCCATCGGGCAGGGTTTCCAGCCCGTCTTTATTCCCGCTGATACCTACAAACCGCTCCACGTGGCTGTACCAGGGAGCCAGATCGTTGTACCGAATAGGCCAGTCGGCATAGCCGTCGCGGGCGGGGTTCTCAAACTCAAACCGGCTCCACCGCTGCGTTTGCCGCGCCCAGATCAGCGATTTACCCCCCACCTGATACCCCCGAATCCAGTCGAAAGGCTTCTCCTGCACGTAGGGATGGTCAGCATCGTCCACAAAAAATTGCTGGGTGGCCTCGTCGAGGGCGTAGCATTTGGTGGCAATGGGGTTCTGCTCATCAAAGGCAAGGGGCATCCGGTTGCGATGCTGAAACTCCCAGGGGTTCAGTTGGGCGGTGGGGTAATCGGTCACGTGCTTCACATCGCGGCCCCGCTCCAACACAAGGGTACGCAATCCTTTTTCGCACAATTCTTTAGCCGCCCAACCCCCGCTAATCCCGGAGCCAATCACAATAGCGTCGTAACGGTTCTGCTCCGGCGTACCGGTTGCACGGGTGCGTTGAGCCTGGGTGTCGCTGCTGAGGTTCATAAGCCGATGACGTGTTTAGACTGCTAAAGTTAAGCAAAGACGCGATATACCGGGCAACGGGTACCGATTGAGTTGACAATAAAATTTTTGTTAAGGTAGTTTACAATAACCATCATACTGACAACTAAAAGCGGTCATATAGCCCTAATGAAAGAGAATAGCTGTCACATTCTGTAAACAATCATATCCGAACCTATCCGCCATCATAGCCCATCTGTAAATTCCTCGTCAAATTTGTATTGAACTTAGTACATCCGTAACATACACCTCCCTAATGAATCACACGAAACCAGTTATTTACATGGCCGACGATGATGCCGATGACCGGTATTATATGCGGCAGTCGCTTCAGGAAGCCTACCCGGCGGTGACCATTGTCGAAGCAGAGGATGGTAGTGAGCTACTGGATATGCTGGAAACCGGGAGCCGGGAGCCAGTACCCCAACCCGTGCATCTAGTCCTGCTCGACATGAACATGCCTAAAATGAATGGCATTGAGGCTCTGATGGCCATTAAAGCGAACCCATTGCTTCAACATATTCCAATTGTGATGCTATCGACCTCCGCCGAACCGACTTTAATGGATACGGCCTACCGGAAAGGAGCCAGTGGATATGTCAAAAAGCCAGATACGTATGCCCAAATGGGCCAGGTTGCCCGGTCAATCAGCAGTTTTTTTTCAAACCTAGCGGCCAATTAAGTAGTAGCTTGCTTCCAACAACATTTAAACTGAGTAATGAGCTACTATGGTGGTGAACCAAGTAACTGCGCCCGCTTTTTTAGCCAGGGGTGGTGAGATAGGCGTACTCATGCGGGCCAAAGACTGGTCACAAACTATCGTTGGCCCACCTCACCAATGGCCACAGAGCCTGCGTACCACCGTTAGTACCTGCCTCAACGCGCATGGCCCTGTTCTGATTTGGTGGGGACCTGAACACACCATGCTATATAATGATGCCTACCGGCTCCTATTAGGCAACAAACACCCCCAGGCACTGGGCAGTAAAGGGCGGGACGTGTGGCCCGAAATCTGGGATATGCTGGGGCCGATGCTCGATGGGGTATACGTGTGGGGAGAAACCCATTGGGTCGAAAACCAGTCGCTGACGGTTAACCGAAATGGCTTGCCCGAACAAGCCTACTTTAGTTATTCCCACAGCCCAATCTACGATGAAACAGACGGCATCGGCGGTATCTTCTGCTTCGTGACCGAAACAACCGACACCCAACTGGTTCAGCAAACACAGCAGCAGATAGCCACTAACGAGCGGGTGTTAGATGCCATGTTCCAGCAAACGCCCCTCGGCATCGGCATTTTTTACGGGCCTCAGTACATCATCGAGCGGGCCAACCCCTCCCTGTGTACACTCTGGAATCATACCTCCGAAGAACTCCTGGGCCTCCCCCTGTTTACAGCCTCCCCCGAATCGACCGGGCAGGGGTTTGAGGCTATGCTGGCCTCCGTACGCCAGACCGGGGAAGCCATCAGAGGTACCGATCAGCCCGCAAAACTCTACCGTAATGGCCAGTTAGAGACGGTCTATTTCGATTTTATCTATGAACCCCTACGCAGTTCCAACGGGAATATAGACCGCATTATGGTAGTGGCTACGGAGGTAACCCAGTCGCGGGAAATCCGGAAACTGGTGGAGGAAAACGCCAGTCGACTGCAAACGCTGTTTGAACAGGCACCCGTGGCAGTGGCCATTATAGGTCCAGAGCCAGACTTTACCTTTGAACTGGCCAATCCGTTC
>JBBQUC010000566.1:0-2850 GCA_038212815.1 Cytophagales bacterium | reverse complement strand
TACGACATTTTTCAGGAAATGCGCGATTTGGGCCGCGAACAAATCTGCGAGGTACACATCAAAGAAAATGGATACCTGATTGGGCAGGGGAAAGTGGATATGGCCCGCGTGAGACAAACGCTGGATGCCATTAACTACCGGGGCTGGCTTCAGCTAGAAGGAGCCGTACCGGCCAATAAACCGATGTTCGACAGTTATCTGGAAAATAACCGGGCGGCTCGCAAACTATTTACTTAATCACCGGGTAAACTACCCGATACCGACTACAATCAAACCAATTGTCTCTTATGAAATCGCTGTTTGTTCTTATCCTGTCATTTGTTGTATTGCCCTTTACGGCTAAAAAAACCGAACCCGCTACCATTCCGGTCTGCCACACCCCAGCCAATGATATGGCGTTGCTGGCGGCCAGTCACAGTTTCCAGATGCTCCACGCCGAACCAGTTCCCTTCCATTATACCGGCCTGGGCGATATGGTAACCATTCCAACTGCCGATGGCACACCTGCGGGTGGTTTTCTGCTAAAAGCGAAGAAGCCAACCGACAAATGGTTGCTGGTCTATCAGGAGTGGTGGGGCCTGAACGACAACATTAAAAAGCAGGCTGAATCGTTCTACAATGACCTTGGCAACGTGAATGTACTGGCCCTAGACATGTATGATGGCCAAGTGACCGACAAGCGCGAAGAAGCGGGCAAAATCATGTCGTCGGTAAAACAGGAGCGGCTGGAAGCTATCATGAGGGGGGCCATTGCTTATGCCGGGCCAAAAGCCCAGTTTGGATCGGTAGGCTGGTGTTTTGGGGGTATGCTCTCGCTAAAATCGGCTCTGCTCGAAGGCAAAAAAGCCAAAGCCTGCGTGATGTACTACGGACGACCTGAGCAGGATGTCGAGAAACTAAAAACCCTCGACACTGATGTACTGGGCATTTTTGGTAGCCGCGACAAAGGTATCTCCCCCACAATGGTCAAGCAGTTTGAAGAAAACATGGCCAAAGCGGGTGAGAAAGTGACGATCAAAATGTACGATGCCGACCACGGGTTTGCGAATCCCAGCAACCCTATCTACGATGCTACTGCTGCCGCCGATGCCTACAAGTTGGCTCTGGCGTATTTGAAGGAGAGACTTTAACAAATCCCTTCACCAATAGCGGCCTGTACGCACCAACGTTATCGGAGTGAATTACTGGATACGTATGGCCTGGATTACGTCTAGGCCATACGTATTTTGCTCAATTCGACAAAGCATATGTCACGGTACACAAAAATAAAGCACTTACAATATCAATGTAAGTGCTTTATTATCAATGCTCCCGAAGTAGGACTTGAACCTACGACCCTCTGATTAACAGTCAGATGCTCTAACCAGCTGAGCTATTCGGGAGTGTTTACTGGGTAATTGTGGGGCAAAGGTACGGCCATTCGGGGTTTTTGGCAAGCATTCCCGAAAAAAAAGTGGCCGCTATAAGGTGTACCCCCCGTTGTATTGCCTCCGCACAAACTGGTTGGCATAGTCGAAGTTAGTGATTTTCATATTCTCGCCATCCCAAAATAGTTTCTCCCGACCCGGAAACTTGCCGCCATCGCGGTACATGTAACTGCGCGTAGCCAGGTTGCCCATCAACACGGTTTCGGCCAGCGGCCCTGACTCATCGAACCCCGACGAGGTGTACGCTCCGTAGCCCTGTTTGCAGGCTTTAACCCATTGCTGCTGATGTCCTTCCGGCCCGCCGTCGACCAGGGGTTTTTCGGGGGTAGGCAGTTGCTTATCGGCAAATTTATCGGCGGGAAGCAGGCGGGGGTTGTTGCCAAACAGCCCACCCGTAAGCATTCCCTTCGTGCCAATAAACAGCATCCCCCCGTTGATGTCGGTAAATACGTCGCTGTAGGCTACGCCTTCGGGTAGTTGGGGCCGAATGCCACCATCGAACCACGAAAACTTAATCTCTTTTACTTTCCGGTCTTCCGACGGGAACGTTAGGTGAATAGCCGACGAGGGGGGGCAAACGTCATCATAAAACGCTTCTTTGAAGAAATCAGAATAGACCGATCCAACGCTGCACTCTACCGAGGTAGGGTATTTGAGTTTCAGCGCGCGGAACGGCACATCCATAAAATGGCATCCCATGTCGCCAAGAGCACCCGTACCAAAATCCCAGTAACCGCGCCAGCGGGTGGGCATATAAGCCTCGTGGTAGGGGCGGGTAGGGGCGGTGCCGAGCCAGAGTGGCCAGTTCACTTCTGCCGGAATCGGCTGACTTTCACCTTTGTCTTTGGGTGAACGCACCCCCTGCGGCCATACGGGGCGATTGGTCCAGCAATAAACGGTATGCACGTGGCCGATCAACTTATTCTGGATGGCCGTTTCAATAATCCGCGTAGCATTGCCACTGCTACCCTGGTTGCCCATTTGGGTCACTACTTTATATTTACGGGCGGCTTCGGTCAGCATCCGGGCTTCATAAATATCGTGCGTCAGGGGCTTCTCTACATAAACATGCTTGCCCATCTGCATGGCTGCCATCGCAATGGGCGCGTGCATGTGGTCGGGCGTGCTCACAATTACGGCATCGAAACTTTTGCCTGCCTTGTCGAACATCTCGCGGTAATCCTGAAAATAGGGTGCGTTCGGAAACTGGGCGCGGTACTTTACCGCCTGCCGGTTGTCAACATCGCAGAGGGCTACAAAGTTATCGCTGCCGCCATTAAAGGCTAGTCTGATATTGACATCGGCTTTGCCTCCGCAGCCCACAGCCGCAATGTTCAACTTGTCTGATGGGGCAATAAACCCCTTCCCCAGCACATGGCGGGGAACAATAAAGAAGCTGGTAGCAGCCAGTGCCGAGCTTTGC
>JBBQUC010000565.1:0-2859 GCA_038212815.1 Cytophagales bacterium | reverse complement strand
GTTGAGCAGACCTTGCAAATGGCTCTTTCGGCGTCGGCCCTGGATGCACCGGTGGCGCGGCAACTGCTGGCTGGCATTGTTGACCGGTATGACACGCTGGCCCTGATGCGCGATGCCGTACTGAGCAGCCTGCCGCATCAGGAGTTGGCTTTTTTACAGCATGTATGGACCTTACCAACCTGGAAAGCCCCTAAACCCGCCAAAGAGATTTTTCTGGAAATGCTGGCAACGGCCATTGCCCATGAGCGTAACCCTACGCAGCTATCAGCTCTTCAGGCACTGCTCCCTAAAGGCGGACAGCCCGCCAACTGGCGCGAAAAAGCGGTGTTGACTGGTCTGGCGATGGGGCGTAGCCCGTCTGAATCAACAGCATCGGGCAATACAGCTAAAAAACTCCTGCTCAGTGCCGACGATCAAAAACAGTTTGCCGCCGGGCGGCAGCAATACCTAAGCACTTGTTCGGGTTGCCACGGCACCGACGGCGCAGGCCTAAAGCGGTTTGCCCCTCCACTGGCTGGCTCCGACTGGGTGGTGGGCGACGAGAAGCGACTGGCCCTGATTCTACTGCATGGCATAGAAGGGCCTATAACCGTTGGCAAACGCATCTATAATGCGCCTGACATTCTGCCCGTTATGCCTGCCCACTCGACTATGGACGATGCCGCTCTGACAGCTATTCTGATGTACATCCGCAATGAATGGGGAAATCAGGCGGGGCCGGTCAATAAACGACTGGTGAGTACTACCCGCATCACAACGCAGGGGCGTGTAATGCCCTGGACAGCCAAAGAACTGGATCAATTCGTGAACAATACCCCGGCGAGGTAGCCTACTATGGACAGACGCGATTTTTTGCAAAAAACGGCGGTAGGCACCCTGGCCTTATCGTTCCCTGGCCTGCCAGCAATGGCCAGCCCTACCCGCATGGGTATTGTGGTGCATTCATACTGGGCGCGGTGGCAAGCTAAAACCGATAGCAAAGCGTACCCCCGGTTTACTACCGCCCTCGATCTACTGGATCATTGCCACCAACTGGGCGCGGGGGGCGTGCAGGTCATTGTCGATGGCTGGACTGCCGACTTTGCCCGGCAGGTGCGCGACCGGCGCGAGAAACTGGGCCTGTACCTGGAAGGCTCCATTGGACTTCCCAAAAAAACGGACGATACAGCCCGGTTTGAGCAACAGCTAATCCAGGCGAAAGAAGCGGGTGCGCGGGTGGTGCGTACTGTTTGTTCACCAGGTCGGCGGTACGAAGCGTTTCAATCGGCAGATGCTTTCCTGGCATTTCAGAAAAACGCCATAGCCACTCTACAGGCAGTTGCCCCACTCCTGCAAAAACACGGGGTCAAACTGGGAATCGAGAACCACAAAGACTGGCGGGCGCAGGAGATGGCAGCCGTACTACAGCAACTGTCGAGCGAATGGATTGGTGTAACCCTCGATTTTGGCAACAACATTGCCCTGCTCGACGACCCGATGGAGGTAGTGAAAACCCTGTCTCCATACGTGGTGAGTACGCACATCAAGGACATGGCTGTGGACGAATACGCCGATGGATTCCGGCTGTCGGAGGTGCCACTGGGAGAGGGTATTTTAGACCTGCCTGCTATGGTAGCTCTATGCCGACAGCATAACCCGGCCGTTACCTTTAGCCTGGAAATGATTACCCGCGACCCGTTGACCATTCCGTGTCTGACACCAGCTTATTGGGCTACGTTTTCCAGCCTTCCCGGAACCGAACTGGCCCGCACCCTGCGGATGGTTCGGGAGCATAAACCGGCCAATGGGTTGCCCACAGTAGCGCAGCTCAGCCCGGATGAACGGCTGGCTCTGGAAGACAAAAATATTCGCAGTTGCCTGGACTATGGGCATGACAAACTCTTTATTTGATGACGACTACACCTTTACCAGGAATCAAGCAATTTGACCTAACGGGTAAAACGGCCATTGTCACCGGCGGCTCAAAAGGGCTGGGACTGGCAATGGCCGCTGGGCTAGCCTCGGCGGGGGCCAGTATTATGCTAGTAAACCGCAGCGTCGATGAGGGCGAAGCAGCCGCTCAGCAACTTCGCGAGGATTTTGGGATAACTGCCCTGGCCTACGCAGCTGACGTGACCAATCAGGCCGACACCGAAGCTATGGCGAAGGCCACCATAAAAGCCTTCGGGCAGATCGATGTGCTGATTAACAGCGCGGGTATCAATATTCGGGGTGCTATTGATGAGGTTACCCCCGATGAGTTTAATCAGGTTATGTCGGTGAATGTGAACGGTACCTGGTTATGTTGCCGGGCCGTAACGCCCTATATGAAACAGGCGAAGCAGGGCCGAATCATTAACCTGGCCAGTACACTTGGTCTGGTAGGGTTGGCCAATCGCACCCCCTACACAGCCAGCAAGGGGGCCGTGGTACAACTTACCCGCGCCCTCGCCCTCGAACTGGCCCCGTTCAACATTACCGTGAATGCTATTTGCCCAGGGCCATTTCTGACCGACATGAATATACCCATTGCCGATACTGAAGAAGGGAAAAAATTTGTGGTAGGGGCCACCGCCCTGGGCCGTTGGGGTCACCTCCGCGAGATTCAGGGAGCCGCCATCTTCCTCGCCAGCGATGCCGCTAGCTATATGGTCGGTTCCATGCTAACCGTCGATGGCGGCTGGACGGCAAAATGAACGAGTGAATAGCTAACCCGTTCTCTTTTTCATTCTTTCACTCTATCCTTAGAGCGTGTTGGGAAATTAAGTTTGGCGTTGGGGTTGTATGCGTTGCAATATGATCTGAATATTGGCTAAATAAAGCCAGTTTACCGAAGAAGATACCGTATACTCATAATCTTTGACGATGCGTCGGAAAAAA
>JBBQUC010000564.1:0-2871 GCA_038212815.1 Cytophagales bacterium | reverse complement strand
CCTTTTTTATTGCTCTCCTTATTAAGAAGAGGGGTTGGGGTGAGGTTTCTTAATACTCCCACAAATCATGTTCTTTCTCCATCAGTTCATACTCAGCCTGATACGATTTCATCAAGCCGTCTTTATCGCCATACATGCCTACTAAATCGCGGTCGCCAGGGTTTGATACCTTGGTGATACGGCCATAGAATAAGCGCAGGTCAAACGCATCGGCCAGGTTTTTATTCTGAGCCTGATTCTGTGGATTATACCAGATAAACTTCTTCGAGTCGGAGCGGAACAGTTTGTCCAGGTCTTTGTACTTGAAGGTAGCCACCGGCTTTTCGAAACCAGCCGCGTTTTTATCGGCGGGCAGCAGCAACGTTATTGTCTGAATGTCGTAGTATAACCGCGACCGTTTTTTATCAAAAATCCAGTCTTCTTTCACCTCCAGCACGTTTAGTTCTTTCGGGAAATACTCATCGCCAGTCAACGCAGGCTTGGCGGCTGCTACTGCTATAGTGTCTTTAGGAGCTTCGACCGGAGCTACTTTTACCCCTTTCTTGCCTTTTTTGGTAGTTGCAGCTATTTTTTTCTTGGGCTTTGGTCCCCAGCCATCATCGGCAGGTTGGGTAGCGGCAGCTTTAGGTGCAGGTCCCCAGCCATCATCGGCCTTTTTAGTTTTGGCTTTAGCATCGGTTTTGGGTTTATCCCAGCCATCACCACCCGCAGCGGCTGTGCCTTCTTTCCCAAATCCAGCTTCGATTTCTTCTTTCGACAGGCCCCCTTCCTGATTCGGCACCAGCAATTGCTCGTGGAATTTCTCCGGGGTAATCTTCGTCGTTAGCGAATCGCTCGTGTAGGCATCAATTAGGCCCGCTTTCACGGCTTCGATCAGGTACTTCGAGATTTCGTTGCCTTTCGAGAACATGCTCTGATTCTGTTTCTCCCTCATATCGACGCGTCGCCAGAGGGTCTTCTTCATCATAATATCGTTCTCGTTGATAGGACGAACCGACAATGGGTTAACCCCCTTGTTTGGGTCACGCTCCTGCGCTACAGCCTGCCCTCCACTCACGGCCAGCGCGGTCAGAGCAACCCCGGTGGCATAGCCTATCATTGTCTTCTTGTTCATGGCCTTGTTCATTAACGCTTATCTGTTCAATTAACGGCGTATCAACGGCTTTAGTCTATTAATACAGGGAAACTTGCTGTAGCTGACCACCCAGTGGCACATCACTGATTTCACCCCGGAAATTCCGGCGTTGCACACCATCTGCCTGAATAACCAAGCGGTCACCCGGCTCAGCATCAGCAGCTATATCGCTAACTGAACCGCCACCCGGCCCTAAGGTCATCTTTTTAATCAACCGTGTACCTCTGACCAATAAAACGGTGACTCCAGTCACCCGGAAATTAGCATCATCTGGCGAGAATGCTTTAAAACTCGGATCAGATTCAGCTTCAACGCGTACACTACGCGCTGCCCCTACCGATACGCCACGAGGGTCCGTAGCGGGTTGTCCACCCACAAAATACCGCAGGGTTGGGCGTGGAACCCGGCTCACCCGGAATGATTCGGTTCCGAGTACATTACCCGCATTACTGATGGTAATAGACACTGATGCTGAATTAGGCACAACGGTAATTTTACCCCGCTCTCCCGATGAAATAATACTAGCCCCATTGGGCGAGAAGTTCGGGTTCCACAAGGCACCTAATTGCGGGCTTTGGATACTTAACTTATTCGCACAGCCTAAGTATAGCGGAGGTAGTGTACCTGTTTCAATCTGATAAGTTGGCTTAGCCACAAAGTACTCAGCCGTCAGAGTCGACACTTTCGGTCCACCTGGCGTTTGGTACGAGATGGAGCCAGATAACGTCCGCTTAGCCAGGCCATTTTTGTCGTAAGAACCACCCTGTGCGGTAAACTCAATAATACCACGGCCGTTTTCTATCCGAACGGGGCCACCGCTCAGACTCATGCGCGGCTGAACTCCCGACGACGAAGCAGCCAGAAACATCTGACCTTTAAACTTCGTACCGGCTACTACCACCTTCGATTCCATGCTGAGCATGGCCGTAATGTTGTCGAATTTCACGTCCTGCGCCCCTACTTTGCTAGCCAGGTAATCCAGCGTTTCGCCTTCGATCCGCCGAATATCGGTTTGTTTCTGGCTCAATACCGCCAACGCAGCGGGTACGGGAGTTTGGGCAAAGTTTAGTGTCGCGAAATCTTTAGTGCGTTGCTCCGACGAACGATTGGCGGTACGATCATCTTTTCCATCGAGGGCCAAGGGGGCGAACTTGCCCGTCGTGAATTTCGACAGGTTGTCTACATACCCGTTCAGTTTGGTTTTCAGCGCATACGCTGCGCCGTTGTTTGTGCCGCCAACCATCAGTTGGGCTACTTTTTCTTCTTCACTCAGGTTTTTGATATTACCCTCTTCATCGGTGCCACCACCGGCATCGGTAACGATACGCTGTTTGAGGGCATCAATTTCACTGATAATATCGCTGGTCATTTTCCGAACATCGTCAGCCTGTTTGATAACGGCTACGTCGGCGGGACGGTTACCCGATTTTTCAACCGCCGCGCGGATTTTGCCAACGGTTTCGTCATTGACCTTGGCTGCAGCTCCGGTTGATTGTTCTAAACTGTTATTGAGTAAGACGAATTTCTCCAGAATGGCCGATGTGACCTGAAGGGCCAATAGCGCGGTCAAAACCAGATACATCATCCCGATCATCTTCTGACGGGGCGTCTCTTTTCCACCTGCCATAAACGTAGGGTAGTGTGAGTATTATGAATGAAAATATTATGAATTATTACCCCGCATGGCGGTAAGCATGCTGCCATACACATTATTCAGCGACGCAAGGTTGGTGGTC
>JBBQUC010000563.1:0-2888 GCA_038212815.1 Cytophagales bacterium | reverse complement strand
TGCCCCGCAAGCAGCAGATTAAGCGGATGCAACAGTACGTATATCAGGTAAAGGTATTTAAGCACTAGGCATTTGCCTGACCGGCAATATCTGCCATTTGTTCAACAAAAGGGTGGACACGCCGGTTATATGGTGAACTATCTTCTCTGTTCATCATGTATCTATCTGCAACTTTTTTCCGCTCAGCCTTGTGTATTGGGCTGATTAGTCTGGGTGCCTGCTCCCGCAACCCCGTTACGGGTAAGCGCGAAGTAATTCTGATGTCGCAGGAGCAGGAGATTGCCCTCGGCCAACAGTCGCACCCTCAGGTGGTGTCGAGCATGGGCCTTTACGACGATAAAGACCTTCAGGCTTTTATCAATGAGAAAGGACTGGCTATGGCTAAAATCTCGCACCGGCCCGATTTACCCTACAAATTCTTTATTGTCGATTCACCGGTGGTGAACGCTTTTGCCGTGCCGGGGGGCTACGTGTATTTTACACGGGGTATTATGGCCCATTTTAACAATGAAGCTGAATTTGCCGGGGTGCTGGGCCACGAGATTGGCCACATAACGGCCCGCCATGGCGCTGAGCAGCAAACAAAGCAACTCTTTGGCACATTGGGTGCCATTGGAGCCGCTATTTTTGCGCCGGGCCTGGCCGATGTCGCCCAGCAGGGAATAGGTCTGCTTATGCTCAAGTATAGCCGCGCTCACGAGTCGCAGGCCGACGATATTGGGGTGCAGTATTCCAGTAAAATTGGGTACGATGCCCACCAGATGGCTAACTTCTTTGGCACTATCAAGCGCATTTCCGACAATTCGGGGCAGGCCGTACCCAACTTTCTATCTACCCACCCCGACCCCGGCAACCGCTACACCAAAGTACATGAGATGGCCAAAGCCTACCAGGCCGAACACCCGGCCGAGTATCAGGTTGGCCGCGACCGTTTCTTGAAAATGGTGGACGGGATTGTCTATGGCGAAGACCCCAAACAGGGCTTTGTTGAAAACAACACGTTTTATCACCCCGTGCTACGGTTCCAGTTTCCGGTACCCAGCGGCTGGCAATATCAAAACTCTCCAGAGCAGTTCCAGATGGCTCCCAAAGATGGTAAGTCGGCCATGATTCTGATGGGCGTGTCTGGCAACTCGCTCGACGAAGCCGCCCAGGCAATGGTGAAACAACTGAACCTGAGTGTGCTGCAAAGCAGTAATACCACCCTGAATGGCCACCCCGCCCTGCTCATTATATCGCAGCAACTGCCACAGCAGCAACAGGGCCAACCGCAGGCTGCCAGTCAGCAATCGCAGACCCAGGGTCAGCAGTCGGCGCAGAATACGCTGCAACTGGGCACCTACCTGATTCAGTATAATAACACCATTTTTGCCCTGCACGGCCTGGCTAGTGCTGCCGATTTCCCGAACAAGTTCCCCACTTTTAGGTCGGTAGCTGACAATTTTCGGTCGTTGAGTGACCCCGACAAACTGAACCGTCAGCCCGTGCGAGTACGGATAAAAACCGTTCCCCGCGATGGCACATTTCAGGAGGCAATGGCTGCTTTGGGAATGCCCGCCAGCCGCCTGGAAGAGTTGGGGGTACTGAATAGCCAAAAGCCAGGCGACCGTGTGAGTCGTGGTGCTTCTGTAAAGGTACTAACTCAGTAAACCGTATGGCCATCCCCATCCGTTTAGCACTCGATTGGACCCCGAATACTATCCACACAGGCTTTTATGTAGCCTCTGCGCTGGGCAGTTACAAGCGGGCGGGGCTGGCTGTCGAGTTTGTCCTGCCAGATGGGGATGGTCATACATTTACGCCCGCTAGCCGGTTGACGCAGGGTGGGGCCGACCTGGCCATTGCCTCCTCCGAAACCGTTATCGATCAGCAGGTACAGGGCATTCCACTGGTCGGTATTGCGGCTGTGCTAGCCCGTGATGCCTCGGCCATCGTCACCCGAAAAGACCGGCGCATCGACCGGCCACAGCAACTCGACGGCAAAGTGTATGCCTCCTACGGGGGGCGGTTTGAGGAAGCTTTTGTGCGGCAGATGGTAGCCAACGACGGCGGGCGCGGACAGCTACACATCCGCAAACCAGCCAAACTGAATGTCTGGAATGCGCTGCTGACCAATGAGACCGATGCCGCCTGGATTTATCTGCCCTGGGAAGGCATGGATGCCCAACAGCGTGACATTGAACTAAACAGTTTTCCACTAGGCGAATACGAAGTTCCCTATGGATATAGTCCGCTACTGATAACCCACCAAACGTACTTGTCAGCCAATACGGATCCATTACGGGCATTTGTGAAGGCCACCGCCGAGGGCTACCGCTTTGCCATAACCCAACCCGACGAAGCCGCCCGGCTCCTGATCGCCACGGCCCGGCACCCTACCCTGGCTAATGCCGATTTTGTGGAGCAAAGCCAGCACGCCGTTGCCGACTATTACCTAAATCAGGCTGGGCAGTGGGGCGTGATGCGCCGGGAAGTGTGGAATGCCTTTGCCCATTGGTTACTCCGCCACGATTATTTGGTGGATAAAGAAGGCGAGAAGGTACGGCAGATCGATATTGACCTGTTCTTTACGAATACCCTTTTCGGTTGAGGGTAAATAGTATGCGTGTCAGACTTTGGTTAACACAACTGTAAACCATTGTTCAGTATGCACTCAACCCGGCGTACCTTTATTAAAACCCTCTCGGCGGCTTCGGCCCTGGTGGCTACCAACAGCGTGGCCCGCCCTTTTGGGATTATCCCGAATCTGGCCCGCATTAGCCCGAACGATAAGATTAGACTGGCCACTATTGGCTTCGGTATTCAGGGGAATTTCGACACGCAGGCGGCCCTCCGCAACCCCGATGTAGAACTGGTGGCGGTGGCCGACCTCTACGACGGGCGGTTGC
>JBBQUC010000562.1:0-2898 GCA_038212815.1 Cytophagales bacterium | reverse complement strand
CCCGCGCACCTGCTCGGCAAAGCCCGATGCCAGAATCCCCGTAGGCAGGGCCAGCAATGATACGCCCAGAATGGCCGTAATGCCTCCCAGCACTTTTCCCAGGGGGGTAATTGGGTGTACATCGCCGTAGCCAACCGTAGTCATGGCGTTTACCCCCCACCACATGGTGGCCGGAATGCTCGAAAAAGCATCGGGTTGGGCGGTATGCTCTACGTAATACATCAGGCTCGACACAATGATGAGCATGAATACCACAAACGCCATGCTCAGCACCAACTCTTCTTTTTTATCGGCCAGCACGTGCTGAATCACCCGCAACGCGTGCGAATAACGCGATACCCGAAACAGCCGAAAAATACGAAACAGCCGCAGAATCCTGACAATGGCCAGGTCGGTAGCGAACAGGGTGAAGTAGAACGGAAAAATAGCGAGCATGTCGATGATGGCCGTTATCGAGACCATGTAGCGCAGCCTGCCCCAGAACCAGTGGCTGTATTTATCATTCTCGACACAGACCCATATCCGCAGCCAGTACTCGATGGTGAAGAAAATAACGGAGAACAGTTCGAAATCGGCGAAGAGCCGGGCAAACCGTTGGTTGTAGGCAGGCACCGTATGCAGCACAATGGCAATGGCGTTGAGCGTAATAATGGTAATGAGGGTGAGGTTAAACAGTAGGCTAATGCCCCGCCGTTTTCCCGCCGATGTTTCCAGAATCCGGTAAATGGTTTGTCGCCAGTAATGGTGGCGACGGGCGGGAGTGGTTGGCAGTTGAGGCATAGGGCAGGCAGCATAAGACGCTCAGCAAAGCTACACCCGGACGGGGCATGTCCCTAAAAAACTTTGCGGTTGCTGTTGGCTAATGCTATTGATAGCTGAATAGCCAGCCGGGAAGATGTTTCCTGTTTGGGGATTAGTGTTACACGCTGTATCTTGCTCCAGGTATTTACAAATCTGTACATGATCTATTCTGTATCCACCCACTGCCGGGCTGGTTGGCTGGCAACCGCAACCTGTTTGCTACTGAGTGCTTCTACAGCGCAGAGCCAACCCAAAAAAACTCCCCTGATTGAACCCACGGTTGTCTTTGGCCGGGTTACCGCTGCCGATTTCCAACCCAAAATCGCCCCTGCCGACTCAGCAGCGAAGGCAGTGGTACTCTACGATTTTGGAGAGACCTCTATCAGCGCGGAAGATTTCGACATTGTATTTCGGTATCATGGACGGATTAAAATCAATCACAAATCGGGTTACGACCGGGCGACGATTCAGTTACCGCTGCGGTCCAATTCATCGGCGAATCAGGAAACCGTCTCGAATCTGGACGGTTATACCTACAATCTCGACAATGGGCAAATTCAGACCAGCAAACTGGAAGAAACCGGCATTGTCACCGAGCGAGTCTCGGATGAGGTATCCCTGAAGAAATTTACCTTGCCCAATGTGCGCGAAGGTTCCATTATCGAGTATCGCTACGAAGTCAGAACGCCCTTTGCGGTAAGCCATAACCCGAAGACCTGGACATTTCAGGGCGATATACCCGTGCTCTGGAGTGAGTATCGGATCACCGTTCCCGATATTTTTCTGTATAAAATCATTCTGGGCGGCTACCTGAACCTGGCCATTAACGAGAACCGGCAGATTACCACCGGGTCGCGGGGTGGGTATGGGCAAGCCTACAGCGTAGCCTATCGATTTGCCGTACAAAACGCCCCCGCCTTTCAGACCGAAACGTACATTACCACCAAAAATGATTACCTGTCGCGGATCGAGTTTGAACTGGCCAGCTACCACGCACCCGGTCAGCTTACCAAAAATTTCTCGCTCAGTTGGACCGACTTAGACCGGACGTTGTTTTACGAGTCGGTTTTTGGCGGGCAGTATAAACGGGCCGCTTTTTTGCGCGATGTGGCCAATGAACTGAAAACCAACCACCCCAGCGATTCCCTGGCGCGGATAACGGCAGCCTACAACTATATCCAACAGGCGATTAAATGGAATGAAGAAAACAGTTTAACCTCCAGCAGCATCAAGAAAGTATTCGATGCGAAAAAAGGAGACGCGGGCGACATTAACCTACTGCTTATTGCCCTGCTGCGAGAACTGGATATCGAAGCGAACCCGGTGCTACTGAGTACCCGGTCGCACGGCCAAATCAGCGAAGAGCACGCCCTCCTGCGCAAGTTTAATTATGTGATTGCTCAGGTTCCGTTTCAGGGCAAAGACCTCCTGCTTGATGCTACCGATCCCCTGCTGAAACCGGGCATGTTGCCCCTGCACGCGCTGAATGGTACGGGGCGGCTCGTTCACCCTACCGCAGGCCGGTTTGTGTCCTTAACCCCCACCGACCGTAGTGTACAAAACATGTCGGCCCAGTTTACCCTGACCGACACGGGCGATCTCAGCGGCACGTTGAATCACTCGCATGGGGGTTACAGTGCCCTGGCGATTCGGAAACGGATTAAAACGGATGGACAACCCACCTTTCTGGAGAACGAGCTAAGCAGACGACCCACCTGGCAAATCAAAAAAACGGAGCTTACCGATGTCGAGGCCGTTGACAAACCGGTGGGGATTAGCTACACCGTGGCCATACCCGAAGCCTGCTCCGTGATGGGCAACCGCCTGTATTTTAACCCAATGCTGACCGAGGCCCGCACCACCAATCCGTTCAAAGACCTCGACCGCCACTACCCGGTCGATCTGGGTACGGCCACCGATGAATCATTTACTGCCAGTTATATCCTGCCGCCCAGCTACGTTCCCGACGAGCTACCCAAAGCTATTGCCCTTTCGCTACCCAATAATGGCGGTAAGTTTACCTTTCAGGTCGGCCTCAATGGCACTCAGCTACAGGTATTGAGCCGCACTACCCTCCGCCGAACGGTGTATTCTCCC
>JBBQUC010000561.1:0-2901 GCA_038212815.1 Cytophagales bacterium | reverse complement strand
TACGATCAACCAGTGGCAGGGCCAGAATCTGGTCGATGTGTTTTTTTAGCCCGGTATCGTCAGTGCGGTATTGCCCCAGTTTGCGGGCTTCGGCAAAGGTAAAGGCTTCGGTTTCGGCAATGACCAGCACCTCGGCCCCGTCGGTGGCGGAAATAAATTCACCCTGTTCGTTGAGTAGTTTCAGGGCGTTCCACTGAATAGGGTTGTGGCTGGCGGTCAGAATAATACCGCCCGATGCCTGCTCACCCGTTACGGCCAGTTCGACTGTTGGGGTAGTCGATAATCCCAAATCAATTACATGTAATCCAAGGCCCTGTAAGGTTGCAGCTACCAGTTTTGAAACCATCTCACCAGACAACCGACCATCACGACCAATCACTACGGTATGGCTACTCGAATTTCGGTTGATGAGCCACTGCCCAAACGCTGCCGAAAATTTCACTACATCCACTGGGGTGAGGCTACCACCACTCTGCCCGCCAATTGTTCCGCGAATCCCGGAAATTGATTTAATTAAAGCCACAATATAGGATTAGTAAACGTACTTGATAGGATACAAAGATACTCTTTTATTCGCCTTAATCGCCCTCCATAAACACTTTTGCCGTGAGTGACGACTGGGCCAGTCCGCTGTAAGAACCCTCGACGGGAGTGGTGAGTTCGGCACGGGCTGAACTGGCTAAAAAAATATGATTATTGCCCACAACCAGGTTTTCGGTAGGGTCGAACCCCCGCCAGCCCGCTCCCGGCAGATACACCTCGGCCCAGGCATGCAGGTAATGCTCCTGCCCCGGATTGCCAAACAAATACCCACTCACAAACCGGGCAGCCAACCCCAGGCTGCGGCAGGCAGCCATGTACAAAACTGCGTAGTCTCGGCAGGAACCCCGCTGGTCGGTCAGTGTTTGAGCAGGGGAGAGGGGTGCCCCCACCTCCCGCACTTCGTAACTAAACTGCCGGATAGCCTGCGTTAGGGCCGTTAGTAGTGGCACCGTTTGCCAGCCAACCCCAGCCGCAATACCCCGCGCCCAGGTCTCTACACGGTCGGTTACGCCCTCACGAACGAGGTACGGAGCCAATAATTCGCGCATAGGAGTTGGATAATTGAACGGCACCCGGCCCGTCTCGAACGGAAAGAGTACAAAATCGAAGGTATTGAACGAGTCAGACTGGAGACGCATCCGGGCCGTAATGGAAAGGTGTTCGGTTGGCGTACTGAAATAAACTAACTGCTGCACATTACCTTCGATATCCACATTCCGAACCAGTTTCGACGGCTGCGGCTCGATCTGGAGATCATACTCCAGCAGCCGCTGGTAGGGAAACATGCGCGGATACAGGTAGAGCGTGTGCGGATTTAGCCCTACTTCCTGGGTATAGCGGTAGGTGAGCTGGTGGGTTACCGTACAAATCATCGGAGTTGGTCGGCTTCGTTCTGCTGGCTTATCTTCTCAAAAATAGGGTCCATCCAGTAGGTAGGTAGTTTTCTGACCGAGTTGTTGAGCAGCGCACTCCATTGGTGCGATACCTCGTCCATGTCTTCTTTTTCGAGCCGGTATTCAGTCATGTGAAAACTTCCCGCTGGGTAAATGACTACATCGAGCGGATAATCTACGTCGTTGGCACTCACGCGGGTGGCATCGAACGCCAGAAACCCAATTTTGAGGGCTTCGGCCAGACTAGCCTGATAGGTCAGGTTGCGCATCAGCAAGGGCTTGCCATAGCCCGAGTTACCAATTATTTTAAACAGCGACCCCGAATCGACTTCTACCCAGTTGCCTTCGGGGTAAAGCATGTAGAGTTTATGTTCCTCGTCGTCTTCGAGCTGCCCACCCACAATGGCGTTGAGGTTGAAGTTCAGGCCACCGGCAATAATGGCGGTTTTATCCTCCTGGGCCACGCGCCTGATCTGTTCGCCAAAGGCATTTACGGCTTTGTAGAGTTTGTTAAACGATCGATCCTGTTCGGCAATCACCTCGCGAAAATAGGTGATGGCTTTATCGCGTACCGACCGCAGCCCCGATGTCATGATAAAGAGCGAATGATTTTCAACCTGGTGAACGGTGATTTTGCGGTTCGAAGATACGTCATTGCCTGATGTCAGACGGGTATCGGCAATGGCCACTAAACCCGCAGCAACCTTGATTCCTAAACAGTAGGTCATGCCCAGAACGGAGAAGTACAAAGGGCAAATATAGAGTAGTTTACGGGGTTTTTCAGTGAATGCTGGGTAATAAAAAAGCGTTACCAACGTTGGTTTCGTCATTAATTTGTACCTTAGCGGCCTTAGCCTCACTCTGGTTATGCGATTTGACGACGATGACGATGAACCGTTCGATTGGGACGGATTCAACGAGGAAGATTATGATTCTGACGAGATTCGGCGGGCAATGGAGGCTGAAAACGAACGGATCGAAAATTTACCGGTGTTGCGCAAAGCCAACGAGATTCTCGAAATCACGCAGGCCATTGTGGCTACTATGAATCAGGATGACGACATTCTGATGATGAACGAGCAGATGATCTCGAATGCCATGATGCTGCCCCCCAAAATTATTGGTGCCGAAGGGGGTGACCTATATACCCTGCGGATGGAAAATGCCGTGATCGTGAAGATTCATGCTCGCGAACTCCTCACGCAGACTGCTTACTGCAAAGCCGAAAAACTAGCCGACCCCCAGTACCTCCAGATTCTGCGCGACGAAATCGAACAGTTCCGACTATTGTTTATCGAATGGGTTAACAGCTTCGACCGCACCAATGACATTCCTGACGAATGGGGGCTGTTTTATTGACCACAACGAAGGAGCCTTACAGGGTCACCCGTTTCAGGTTATCGTCGGGAATACGGTCGATTAGGTAATTGACGGGGTCGATGCCTGCTTCGTAGGGTAGTTCATT
>JBBQUC010000560.1:0-2911 GCA_038212815.1 Cytophagales bacterium | reverse complement strand
GCTCGTGGCGGAGTTGCTTGATTTTTAACCCAAAAATTAGGCGAACCTTGTCGCGGTTAGTGGCCATGCTAAAGAATTATTTACGGATACAAATGTACGGAATAAAGAATTTTCGGCGATTATTATAAAATTAGCGAACGTTCGCTAATTTTATAATAATCGCTCTTATCTTTGGTGCGTTAACTGCATACAGACACTCGAAAACTGCGTAGTAGATGGTAGCTGAACAGACCCGCGTCCGCATCATGCCGATGCCCTGCACCCCGGAAGATAAAGTATTACACTTCCTCAGAATCAGTGATGTTGACGAACTGTATTGTCAACTTTCGGCTGCCGACCTGATCGAACATGCCGTGCAGAACGGCGAGGGTCAGCTAACCGATACAGGGGCACTCATGTGCGCCACGGGGCGGTTTACGGGCCGGTCGCCGAAAGACCGGTATATCGTAAACGACGCACTGACCGCACATCGGGTGGACTGGGGCAAGGTGAACATCCCTTTCGATGCCGCCCAGTTTGACCGGCTGCACCACCGCATGTGCCATTACCTGGAGTACCAGAAGGTATATGTGCGCTACGCCCTGGCCGGAGCCGACCCGCGCCATCAGCTTAAACTCTGTATTTTAACTACCTCGGCCTGGCAAAACCTATTTTGCCATAATATGTTTCTGCGCCCTGCCGAGGCCGATATTGCCCAGTTTGAACTAGACTTTACTATTTTGGCCGTGCCAGAGTTTCAGGCCCACCCCACCACCGCGCTTCACCCCGAAGACGGTACCCGCAATCCCAACTTCACGATTCTGAACCTGAGCAAACGGGTAATTCTGATTGGGGGTACAGGCTACGCAGGTGAGATCAAGAAAGGAGTTTTCTCGGCCCTGAATTTTCTGTTACCCCAGCAGGATGTGCTGCCTATGCACTGCTCCGCCAATGTGGGTATCGACGAAAAAACCGGCCAACGCGAAACAGCCCTGTTTTTTGGCTTATCGGGTACGGGTAAAACTACCCTCTCTGCCGACCCTGAGCGGGGATTGATTGGCGATGATGAACACGGTTGGAGTGAGCGGGGTATTTTTAATTTCGAGGGGGGCTGTTACGCCAAAGTCATTGACCTGACCCGCGACCGTGAACCGCAAATTTTTGATGCCATCCGGTACGGAGCCATTGTGGAGAACACCCGGTTTAGGCCTGGCACCCGGGAGGTCGATTATACTGATACTACCCTAACCGAAAACACCCGCACCTCGTACCCCATCGACTTCATTGCAGGGGCTGTTAGCCCATCGGTAGGTAGCCATCCGCGCACCATTTTCTTTCTGACCTGCGATGCGTTTGGGGTATTGCCCCCCATTTCGCGGCTCACCCCTGAGCAGGCGATGGACTATTTTGTGCTGGGTTACACCGCTAAAGTAGCCGGTACAGAAATGGGCGTTATGGAGCCACAGGCTACCTTCTCGGCTTGCTTTGGCGCGGCTTTTATGCCCCTGCCCCCTGCCGACTATGCCAGAATGCTGGGCGAGCGAATCCGTAAGCATGGCGTGACTGTCTGGCTGGTAAACACTGGCTGGACGGGCGGTTCTTATGGCACGGGGCAACGGATAAGCCTGTCGCACACGCGGGCACTGGTCAAGGCCGCGTTGACAGGAGCATTGGCCAACGAGTCATTTGCTCAACACCCCATTTTTGACCTGGCTATGCCTACCCACTGCCCCGGTGTGCCAACGGCCCTCCTCGATCCGCGCCAAACCTGGACCGACCCTCTGGCCTACGATGCCAAAGCACGGGAATTAAATGACCTGTTTGTTCTGCACCGACGCTAACCGTTCCGTATGATTACCGACTTCGATTTTCGTCAGCCCGACACCATCAACCACGAGCAACCCGATCTGGCTATGCCCGTCGGCACCACGCTCGACCGCTACATCATGCGTCGGCAAAATGCGTTTCCCTACGCAACCGGCGAACTCTCGCAACTCCTGCGCGACATTGCCCTGGCCAGCAAAATTATTAACCGCGAGATAAATCGGGCGGGCCTCATGGACATTACCGGCTCGGCAGGGTCGGGAAATGTTCAGGGCGAAACCCAGCAAAAGCTCGACGTGGTGGCCAATATCCGGTTTATCCGCGCCCTCAAAAACGGGGGCGAAGTTTGTGCCATCATCTCCGAAGAAGAAGACGACATGATTCATACTGGCAATGTCATGGCCAAATATGTAGTAGCCATCGACCCCCTTGATGGGTCTTCAAACATCGACGTGAACGTGTCTATCGGTACTATTTTCTCAATTTATCGGCGCGTATCGCCCGTTGGTACCGAGGCTACCCGCGCCGATTTTTTGCAGGGGGGCAGGCGGCAGGTGGCGGCAGGATACATTCTCTACGGCTCCTCCACCATTCTGGTGTTTACCACCGGGCATGGCGTAAGCGGGTTTACGTACGACAACTCATTAGGCGAGTACATCCTCTCTCATGCTGAACTGCATCAGCCTGAAACAGGCCCGATCTTTTCGTGCAACGACGGGAATTTTGATGATTATCCGGCCAATGTGCAGACGTTTCTGCATGACTGTAAACAGCAGCGGATGACGGGTCGGTACATTGGCTCGCTGGTGGCCGATTTTCACCGTAATCTCATCAAGGGGGGTATTTACCTGTATCCGGCCACGGCCAAATCGCCCAGTGGCAAACTGAGGCTGCTGTATGAGTGCTACCCGATGGCCTTCATTGCCGAGCAGGCAGGTGGCCTCGCAACCGACGGGAAACAGGATGTACTGGACGTATGCCCCCATTCGCTGCATCAGCGGTCGGTGTTTTACGTCGGTTCGCGGGAGTTGGTGGCGCGGGTTTGAAAAAAGGGGGAGCCTACGTATAATAAATATCTATCCGGGGTGGCTTTATTTTCTGAGGAAGC
>JBBQUC010000559.1:0-2912 GCA_038212815.1 Cytophagales bacterium | reverse complement strand
TGAATACATCCCCCCAGCAGTGCGCCGTCTTCTTTTACCAACACTAACAGAGAAGCTACTAGCCAGACCCAGCCGGTTCGACTGGAAAGCAAGGCCAGCAAGAACAAGAGCGAGAGGGGCAAATAGGTTAGCTCAGGGTGCCAGCCAATGCCGGGATGGTCGTTCAGCCAAAACCAGACCGGCCCAAACAGCAACACCGCTACTATAAGCCATACCGCCCCAAGGTCCAGTTGGCGGCACAAGTAGTGAATCAGTAGCCCATAACTTACTAACAGCAGCCCAACCTGCACGGCAAACGCGCCATAAGCTCCGGTCAGGTAGATCAGTGGCCCCCAGAGCAGCATGGCGTAGTTATTATGAATCCGGTCGTCGTACCCCCAAATATTTTCGTAGAGCAGCGGGCGGCCATCCATCCAGCTACACGACGATTGCAGGAAAATATACATATCGTTGTAGGTGTAATATAACGCCTGAAACCGGGCCGTTTTAAACCAGAAAAAAAAGAGCAGTAGCAGGCTGCTAACCGCAACCGGGAGTATCCATTTTGATTTCATGCAACAAGGGGAACGAGCCATTCCGGGGTAGGTGATCAGCTCATTAAACGGGGCGAAATTACGCAAATAACTACACCCAATGGCAGGCAGATACGATCCCCTACAGCATAGCTGCCCCAAACACTCCTGCACTGTCGCCTAGTTTGGGCCGCAGAAACCGGGTGTGGATAACCCCTTTATTGAATATATATTTTCTGGCCCGCTCAACGCCTTCGGTGTATAGCTCATCGACATTACCTATGCCTCCCCCCAGCACAATGGCATCAGGATCGAGGATATTGATGATGACCGATACTGCCCGGCCAAATTGCTCGAGAAGCCGATTCATGGTCTGGCTGGCGTAGAGGTCTATACCAGCCCGGTGCCGCTGCACAATCTCTTTAAACGTACGGTCTTCGCCACTGATCTGTTTATAATACCGCTGTAGGGCCGGGCCAGAGATTACCTGCTCATTGCAGCCCCGTTTGCCGCAATAGCAGGGGGTACCATTCTCTTCGAGGATATTATGCCCCCACTCTCCCCCAATCCCGTGCAGGCCACCCAGCACAACGGGCTTTCCGTCGTACCCCCGCACTACCACCCCTCCACCTACACCCGTACCCATAATCACGCCAAAAACAGACTGGTAATTAGGTACTACATCGGGTACGATGCCTAGGGTAGCCTCAGCCAGGGCAAAACAGTTGGCATCGTTCGCCAGACGAACCGGCACTCGCAGGCGGGTTGCCAGGTCCTGTTGCATGGGTTTCCCATTCAGGCAGGTAGTATTGCAGTTTTTCATCGTCTGCGTAGCCGGGTCTTGGGTGCCAGGAGTTGAAAAACCAATGCGACCAGGGACTTGCCCCGTTTCAGCTTTCAACAAGTCGATGAGGTATTCAATCCGCGATAGAATATGCAGGTATCCCCTATCGGCTTCAGTATCGATACGGTGCCGCAGCATAACGGCATCCGGGGATGGTGCCCGCAACACTACCCCTTCTATTTTTGTACCGCCTAAATCAATGCCCCAATAGGTTTGCATAGTAGAACTAGCTTGGATTAAAACGCGAAAATTAGCGATTTTCAGGCGGTAGTTTTGCCCGTTCCAGCATTTTTATGGAATTTTAACCCCACAAATTCATAAATACAGTGCACTGGTTGAACGCGCACCAGTCGAGCGTTGGCTATTATCAGCTAATTCTACCTAACTAAAACGGTACAGTATCAAGTCATAAACGCACAAAATAATCCTGTAAATCAACTTATTATGCTCACATCCGGCCAAAAAGCCCCCGATTTTACCCTGTTCAATACAGACAAAAAAGAAGTCTCGCTCAGTGATTTCAAGAATAAAAACCTGATCATTCTTTTCTTCCCGATGGCCTTTACCAGTGTCTGCACCGCCGAACTCTGCGAAATGCGTGACAACATCAGCACTTACGCTGGTTTGAACGCCAGCATCGTGGGCATTTCGGTCGATTCGCCGTTTACCCTGGCCAAGTTTAAAGAAGAGCAGCACCTACCCTTCGATCTGCTCTCCGACTTCAACAAAGAAGTATCCATTACCTACGACACCCTCTACGAAACCTTTGCCATGGGCATGAAAGGCGTTTCTAAACGGTCAGCCTTTGTGGTCGATCATAGCGGTATCATCCAGTATGCCGAGGTTCTCGAAAACGCCGGTAAAGTCCCCAATTTCGAGGCCATTCAGGAAACACTCGCACAAATCAAGTAACTATGGGCAGTTAGTGAGTTGGTCAGTTGATAAATCAGCAAACTGACCAACTCACTAACTGCCTAACTACCTCTCATGCCCTGGTATAACACCTTTTTTCATGGGTTACCGCAGGATGCCTGGCGGCTGGCGCAAAGTGACGACCAAACGCAGTTAGAATTGGAGCTACTGGTGGAATCGCTGGAATTGGGACCTGGCGACCGGCTGCTCGATGTGTTTTGTGGATATGGTCGCCACGCCTTACCCTTAGCCCGCATGGGGTGTGCCGTTACGGGCGTGGATATTTCGGGTGAGTACATTGCTGATTTGCGTCGGGAAGCTAACGCGCAGCAAGTAGCCATTACGGCTGTTGAAGGCGATTTTTTGCAGACCCTGGTGGCTGGCTCATTCGACGCGGCTTACTGCCTGGGCAACAGTTTCAGTTTTTTCCCGTATGCCGCGATGCAGCAGTTCCTGACCCGCATTGCTAATTTGCTGCCAGCAGGTGGCCGGTTTCTGGCCCATTCGGGTATGGTAGCCGAAGCTGTGCTACCCGATTTCCAGGCCCGTACCTGGATGCCCATTGGCGACCCCAATGCCCCGGATACCGTACTGTTTCTGGCCGAGAATCAGTATGACCCCCTACATAGCCGGATCGATCAGCA
>JBBQUC010000558.1:0-2919 GCA_038212815.1 Cytophagales bacterium | reverse complement strand
AGCTCACCCGTCAGATTAACGTGCAGATCAAGGTCTTTTTTCGGTTGCTGGTAGTGGACTGTCTGATCGAACGATGCGAAGGCTACTTGCCATTTAGTATTGATAAAGCGGTAATTGACCCGGATGCTATGCGCCAGTCGTTGAAAGTTGATATTGAGTAAATTAGCGACAACTTTATCGGAACCGGTCAGATGCTTCAGGTAAGGTAATCCGCGTGGACTAAGCCCGGCCTCGAACCGAACAACGGCGTAGGAATCGGCATCAATGAAAACCGTTCCTTGCTGAAGAGACTCTTGTACCCCATCGCGCTGGTCGAATCGGACCATATAAACCTGCCGCCCATCGAGCGTTGTCAGCGAATCGAGTGTGTAGTCGTATCTGTCGAGGTAAGCCAGTTGCAGGTAGGTGGGTGGGTTCAGCCGCAGGTCTAATCCGGCAACCAATAGTGGCCCACCGCCCGGATGATAATCGTCGAACAGGCGGGTAGCTTTCACATCATTACTCGCCCGGCCCTGTATGAGCCGCAGTTGGAGGTTTTCCCGCTTACCTGGAAACGACAACACATCGAACACAGCCTCGGCCACCGACAAATAGTCGGCCTCGTCGCGAATAATCTCCCGATAAAATCCACGGGCCTGTTGTGGTTCCTGCCCGTAGTTGGCGGGTATAGCGGCAATGGCTTGCTGGATAAGTGTTGTGGCTTTATGTGGCTTAACGGTCAATTCGGAAAGATGGATGATGGCGGGTTGCAGCACCACCGCACCACTGGCCGCCACTGCCCGTCGCTGCGATTGATAACCCAGCCGCGAAAACGTTAGTGAATCGGTTTGTAGAGGGACCATCAGCCGAAAACGCCCCTCCTGATTCGTCAGCGTACCCACTAAGCGGGTCTTGCCCGTTATAACATACACATCGGCCAGCGGTGTCCCATCAGGACTGGTAACAACCCCGGTGATGGACTGAGCACTGGCCTGACTGAACAGCCCGCCAGTAAGCATTAGAATTAGCAACCCCTTCATCGGCATAGCATCATGATGTACAGGCAGAAGATGCAGATTGCCGCGCTCAGGTTGCGTCACCCTGTGGCCGGTTTAGTGGTTGGTCTGTCAGCTTTTCTTCTGTTTGCCCGACATCGCCGTGATAGCCGCTACTAAGCGGTCGAGGTCTTTGGGCGTGTGGTAAACGTGCGGGGTTACGCGAACCCCGCTGATGTTTTCCCACTCGATGGCGGTGGTGTGAATCTTGTATTTGTTCAGCAGTTGTCCGTCAATCTCGCTGGGTTTCATCCCGTTGATGGAAAACAAGGCCACGGCACCGGCAAATTCGGGTTTGAGGGAGGTATGGAGCTGCACACCGGGCAGTCCCTGCACCCGCTCCATCCAGTAATTTTTCAGGTAGTGCGCCCGGGCAAACTTGCGGGCAGTACCGATGCTATTATGAAAATCGACCGCCGTGCCAATGGCTATTTCTGAGGCAAACGAGCGGGTACCGAGGCTTTCGAACTTCCGAATGTCGGGTCCATCAGGTTCGGTGTTGGAGAGCAAGGCCCACACGTTTTTGATCTTTGGCTGTCGAATGTAGAGCATTCCGCTGCCAAACGGGGCGCAGAGCCATTTGTGCAGGCTGGTGGCGTAATAATCGGCACCGAGGTCGGGTATCTTAAAATCGAAGAGCGCGAACGAGTGGGCACCGTCGGCAATGACCTGAATCCCCCGTTTGTGGGCTTCGTCGGCAATTTTACGGACGGGCAACACCTGCCCCACCCAGTTGATAAGGTGCGTAACATGAACCACTTTGGTGCGCGGGGTAAATGCCTGCACAAACTGTTGGGTGATGGCTTCGTCGTTCTCGCTGGGGAGGTCGAGGGTCAAGAAGATCAACTTGATGCCGTCGCGTTTTTCGCGCTGTTTCCAGGCGTTCAGCATGTTGGGGTAGTCCTGTTTGGTCAGCACTACCTCGTCGCCGGGTTTCAGGTCAAGCCCAAAAATAACCGTATTCAGCCCCTCAGTGGCGTTGCGGTTGATGGCTATTTCTTCGGGCGAACACCCACCCAGATCAGCGAGTTTTTCGCGCAGAGCCTCGCGGCCCTGATCCAGAATCCGCCACATGTAGTAGGAGGGAGCTTCGTTACAATACTGATAAAACCGGATGTGGGCATCCTGCACTACCTTAGGCTGCGGACACACCCCGCCATTGTTGAGGTTGAGCAAGGTGGGTGATACAGTATATTCCGATTTCACCCACGCCCAGAAATCCTCATCACTCGCCCATTCAGTGGCCGATTTTAGGGCGGCATCGGCAGCAGCAACCGGGTAGGCAACCGTTTCGGGTAGAAACGATGGGAAGGTCAGCGCACCGGTTGCGGTGGCTGCGGTTTGGCGGAAGAACGCTCGACGGGTTGGCATAGTAAGAAGAAACGGCTAAACGAATTAGTTTACAGCATTTTTTTCTGCCGTAATTCCTGCAAATCTACATTGAGTATCAGTTCATTCATGCACTTAAAATGACCTAAGGGGCAGCGGTCGTACCCAATTTTGGAGCAGGGACGGCAGGGAAGGTCAGTTTTTTCGAGCAGCACAAACGGGGTTTTGTAGGGGTACATACCAAAGGCGGGTGTGGTATTTCCCCAGATCGAATAGACCTTCTTTTTCAGGGCTGCTGCAATGTGCATCAGGCCTGTATCGTGGCTAAATACCAGCCTGGCACCCTGTAGCAAAGAAGCCGATTGGTTCAGGTTATACTTACCACAAGCGTTGTAAATCAAGGTCTTACCAATGGCCTGCACGATGGCCTCTCCCGTTTGGGCATCTTCTTTACCACCCAGCAATACGACCGGATAGTCTAGCTGGCGGCATAAATCGATGAGCCGGGGGAGGGGTAGTTTTTTGGTGGTGTGCTGCCCACCAATGGCAAACGCCA
>JBBQUC010000557.1:0-2937 GCA_038212815.1 Cytophagales bacterium | reverse complement strand
ATCATCGAAACGGGAATCGGGTTTAACATCAACGTGGACTATAACACCTTTGCTGAAATCCTGCACCGGAAAAAAAGTGAGGTCGTGAATCGCTGAAAACTATGAGATCAGGTCTATACATCTTGCTGGTAACGCTCGCGCTCGGTAGCTGCAACATTACCAAACACCTGCCCCCTGGCGAAAAACTGTATGTGGGGTCGGAGGTAAAGATGCAGGCGGATTCGACAATCTCGAAAAGTGAGGTAAAAACGGTAAAAGCTAGTCTGGAAGGAATTTCTCGGCCCCGGCCCGCCAAAACGCTGCTTGGTTATCCCTATAAAGTAGCCCTGTATTACGCCTTTGGCACACCAAAAAAAGAAACCGGACTGCGGGCCAGCCTCCGTCGTAAACTGGGTGAGCCACCCGTACTGTCCTCGGCCAAAGCCCTGGGTTCATCGGCCACTATCATGACGGCTTTCCTCGAAAACGAAGGGTATTTCCGTTCGGCGGTATCGGGTAGCCTGGCCGAGTCGGGCTACAAAGCCAAGGGCGTTTACCAGGTGAAGGTGGCCCCGCGCTACACCATCGACTCGGTAGCGTTTCTGGCCGATAGCACCCCTATTAAACAGGCATTGTTCTTTACCTCGCCCCGTACCCTGCTGAAAGCGGGCGACCCATACCGGTTTGCCGTGATTAAAGCCGAACGTGACCGGATTAGCGATGCCCTGAAACGGCGTGGTTTCTTCTATTTTCTGCCCGATTATGTCACCTTTCTGGCCGATAGTGCTGTGGGCAAGCGGGGGGTGAAGCTGTATGTAGCGGTGAAGCCCGATATGCCCGATGCCGCCGGCGTGCCGTATTTCATTCGGAATATCTACATCTACCCCAACTATTCGCTGGTAACAGCTCCGCGCGATACCAACCGGCAGGCGGCCTATAAACCAGAGCCGATCCTGGGCATGAACCAGTTTCAGATTGTGGATTCAGCCCGGCTCTATAATCCTAAACTCTTCGACGATATTGTGAGTCTGCGGTCTGGGCAGCGGTATAACAGCCGGGCGCAGGACTTAACCCTCTCGCGGTTTATCAATGTCGGCACGTTCAAGTTTGTTCGCAACCGCTTCGATCCCGTGCAACAGAGCGACTCGGCCCTGCTCGATGTACATTATTACCTCACTCCCTACCCAAAAAAAACGGCGCGGGTTGAGCTGGCGGGCACCTCTCGCTCCAACAACCTGACGGGCAGTCAGCTTACTCTGAGTTGGCGCAACCGCAACACCCTGCACCGGGCCGAGTTGCTGACAATCAATCTGATTGGTGGGATTGAATTTCAGGTGGGGGCCGGCGCGGGGGGAGTGACCAACTACCGTTACGGGGCCGACGCAACGCTGTCGTTTCCGCGCCTGGTTACGCCCTTCCGTACCCATTTTTTTGAGCGGCAATTGCTCCCGAAAACCAACGCCACGCTGGGGTATAGTTTCATTGTGCGGGGCGGGCTTTACGACCTTAACTCCTTTCAGGGGGCATTTGGGTATGCCTTCAAACCCAATCAACGCACCGAACATTCGTTGCAGGTGCTAAGTGCTAACTATGTCTATGCCCTCAATTTTGGTGACCGCTTTTATCAACTCCTGGCCGAGGATCCGAGTGCATCAAGGCAGTTTCTGAATATCCTGACTCCACAGCTTATCCTGAGTTCGCTCTATACGCTGAACTATAACTCCTTGCCTCAGTCGAATAAACGGTATAGTAATCAGATGATTCTGAACATCGAACCGGCAGGTAATCTGGCAGGATTATTCGTCAGGAAAGATAGTACAGACCAGCGTACGCTGTTTAAAGTACCCTTTGCCCAGTATGTCAGAATGGATGTCGATACCCGGCACTACATCAAGCTGGCTCCCGGTCTCACCTGGGCTAACCGAGCCTTTGCGGGCGTAGGGGTAGTGTATGGCAACTCGCCAACAGGGAGTATTGATCCGCAGTTGCCTTTTATCAAGCAATATTTTGTGGGTGGTAGCAACAGCCTGCGTGGGTTCCGCCCCCGCGCCGTTGGCCCCGGCATATTCTCGCCGGGCGATAGCCGGGTACTGTTTCAGGATGGCGGGGGCGATGTTAAGCTCGAAGCCAATACCGAATTACGGCCCAAATTTAACAATTTCTTGCAGGGCGCGCTCTTTCTCGATGCGGGGAATGTTTGGATGTTTAAAGATGAAAGTACATACGGCATCGGCTCTAAATTTAGTAAAGACTTCATTAATCAAGTAGCCGTGAGCGCGGGCGTGGGTCTACGGCTCGACCTGTCGTACTTCCTTATCCGGCTCGATCTGGCCACTCCCCTGCGCAAACCCTGGCTCCCCGACGGCGAACGCTGGGTAACCAATCAGATCAATCTCAGAGACCCCAACTGGCGCAAAAAGAACCTGGTGCTGAACATCGCTATTGGGTATCCGTTCTGAGGCTATTCCCCTTCCTACGGGGGAGGGAGCAGAGGTGGGGTTGCTCCATTCATCACATTCTTCTTGCTACCCATTGGTCAAATCCTGATTTTTGACCAGATTAGCCGTTTCATTTTCTACTCCCTACTCATCAACGCATGAAGAGACGCGATTTTATGCAGCTATCCGGTTTAGGGGTAGCTGGAATACTGGCATCGAATATTCCCGTGATGGGCCATGCCGTACCCCATGACGCACTGCTCGAACCCCGCTGGTCCGACACTCCGGCAGACGCGGCTACGAAGAAACGGTTCGCCGATATTGCTCTCAATGCCGCCCGCAGCAAAGGAGCCACTTACACCGATGTGCGCATTGGCCGGTATCTCCAGCAGTTTATCTTCACCCGCGAGCAAAAGGTGCAGAATGTGGTGAATACGGAGAGTTACGGGATCGGGATTCGGGTCATTGCCAACGGAACCTGGGGATTTGCCGCTACCGCCGAGGTTACGCCCGATGCCAT
>JBBQUC010000556.1:0-2942 GCA_038212815.1 Cytophagales bacterium | reverse complement strand
GTCGATGGTTACGTCGGGGGACACGCCGGGCTGGAGGTGTACCAGAATCTCAACATCTTTGGCCGTATTGTCCACTACAGCCGCTACATTCTTGCTCGGCGATTTGATACGGATTTTTCCCAGTTCGGCGGCTTTGACGATGGAGTCGATGAGTTGCGAGGTGGTAATGCCAAACGGCACATCGCGGATAGCGAGTATCTTTTTGTCGACCTCCTCAATTTTGGCTCGCACCCGCACTTTACCGCCCCGATGTCCATCGTTGTAATTGCTGACATCGATATGCCCTCCCGTCTGAAAATCGGGGTAGAGGGTAATGGGCTTGTCTTTCAGGAGCAGAATAGAAGCCTCGACCAGTTCAATGAAGTTGTGAGGCAAAATTTTGGTGGACAGGCCCACGGCAATTCCTTCGACCCCCTGCGCCAGCAGCAGTGGAAACTTAACCGGCAGCGTTACGGGTTCGCGCTTGCGACCATCGTAGGAGAGTTGCCACTCAGTGGTGTCATTATTAAAGATTACCTCATGGCCAAACTTCGAGAGCCGCACCTCGATGTAGCGGGGGGCTGCTGCGCCGTCGCCGGTGCGCACATCGCCCCAACTGCCCTGCGTATCGAAAAGCAGTTCTTTCTGGCCAATGTTTACAAGGGCTTCGCCAATGGAGGCATCGCCATGCGGGTGGTACTGCATGGTTTGCCCAATTACGTTGGCCACTTTATTGAACCGGCCATCGTCCATCTCGTTCAGGGCGTGCAGGATCCGGCGTTGCACGGGCTTGAGGCCGTCTTCAACGGCAGGTACTGCCCGTTCTAGAATCACATAAGACGCATAATCGAGAAAATAGTTTTCGTACAGCCCAGACACCACCGTCTGGTCATGCAGAATTTCTTCGGGGGCAACAGGTGGCAAGTCAGCAGGTATCAATTCAGCGGAGGTATCGTCGGCAAGGGGCGCAGAATCGGCACGTTCAGGTTGTTCGTTGTCTGGTTGTTCGTCAATCATTAGCAATCGTTACGAAGGAAATTATACGGGGTTGCCGTCTGGGGAAAGGCCCATTCTTTCGGCTTTTAAATATACAACTTTTTTGAAAAACGGCCAAAATAGCGCAGTTTTGGGATTATTTAGTCGCAACCCATCCAGGAGCTTACTAACTCGTCTCCTGCTACTGGCGACTCTTTACCAACTGCTATGTTTTCTCTGCAATCGCTGTTGCGACCTCACCTGCTGACGCTCACGCCCTACTCATCGGCCCGCGACGAATATACCGGCAAGGTCGGGGTTTTTTTAGATGCTAACGAAAATGCCCTGGGTTCAGCCCTCTCCAGGGGTGCTCTCGACGGGGCGACCCTATATAGCCGCTACCCCGACCCGCACCAACTGGCCATTAAAGAGCGATTGGCACCCCTCAAAGGCGTACGGCCCGAACAGATTTTTCTGGGCAACGGCTCCGACGAACCCATAGACCTGCTCATCCGGGCCTTTTGTGAACCAATCCAGACTTGGTCTGGACTGGCCCGGCCTGGACTGGCGGGACCAGTACACGACCGCATTCTGATTTTGCCCCCAACGTATGGCATGTACGAGGTATCGGCTACTGTGAATAACGTGGGGATTACCCGCGTGCCCCTCACACCCAGTTTTCAGGTGGACCTGCCCGCTGTACTGGCCGCCATGCAGCCTACCGATGACCAACCTGACCCCAAACTGGTCTGGATTTGCTCACCCAACAACCCCAGTGGCAACCTGATCGACCCGTCGGCTATCCGGGCCATTCTCGATGCCGCCACGCAATCGCTGGTGGTAGTCGATGAAGCATATATCGACTTTGCCGAGGCTCCCTCGTGGGTGGCTCAACTCGATGCATACCCCAACCTGGTGGTATTGCAAACCTTCTCGAAGGCCTGGGGGCTGGCGGCCCTGCGGTTGGGCATGTGTTTCGGCTCTGCTGAACTGGTGGCTCTGCTGAACAAAATTAAGCCACCTTATAATATTTCTGCTCCCACGCAACAACTCGCCCTGAACGCCCTGGGGCAAGTGACCCTGAAAAATGCGTTTGTGGCCACCCTCAACACCGAGCGGCAGTTTCTGGCTGAACAATTAGCAGCTCTTCCCCAAGTGCAGCAGATATACCCCTCCGATGCCAATTTTCTGCTCGTGCGATTTCAGAATGCCCAGGCTACATTCGAGCAGTTAATTCAGCAGCAGGTTATTGTCCGCGACCGCTCGAGGGTACAGCGGTGTGCGGGCTGCCTTCGCATTACGGTAGGCACCCGTACTGAAAACGAACGACTGCTGGCAGTACTGGCAGAAATAGGGCAAAGTTCCTAACTTTACCCCCAATCTAACTTATCGCTTATCAGCTATGGCCCGTTTCCTGTTCTTATTTTTTACCGGAGTGACCTTAACCCTTGCCCTGCCCGGTCAGGTGCGGGCACAATATAATAACTGGGCCGTTGGGTTCCGGCTGGGCGAACCCGCCGGAGTGAACGTCCGCAAGTATTTTGGTGACAATCACGCCTTCGACCTGAACATTGGCACATACGGCGGGCTATATGGCAACAACCGGGCCTATCGTTCGGGTAACTATAAAAACGTTGGTTTCACCCTTCAGGGCCACTATCTGTGGCATACCCGGCTCTTCAACAAAGACGATGTTCGGGGCTATTATGGCTTTGGCGGGCAGATCAACAGCCGCCGGTATTACCCCGACCGGCTAGCCTACGTGGGTGAGTATGAGAGTACGGTATCAATTGGTGGGTCGGGTGTAGGAGGTATCGAGTATTTTGTGTCCAGTAAACCCTATTCGTTTTTCCTGGAATTAGGCCTCTACGCCGAAGTTATTCCCGCTCCCCTCTACTTCAATGTACAGTCAGGGCTAGGGGTTCGGTTTAATTTGTGAAGTCAAGTTAATCAGTTGGTGAGTTAACTCACCAACTGATTAACTTGAC
>JBBQUC010000555.1:0-2945 GCA_038212815.1 Cytophagales bacterium | reverse complement strand
AGAGAAATAGCCCGCCAATGGTAACAATGTAGAACAGCAGGGAGGTAAAGGTGCAATAATCCAGTAAATCGCCGTAGGTGCCTGACATGCACAGCAAACTGGCCCAGATGCACTGAAGCCACAAAGCTGCACCCGGCACGGCGTTTTTGTTCAGGTGCGAAGCCTGTTTCAGAAATAGCCCGTCTTTGGCCATGGCATAATACAGACGCGCCCCGGCTAGAATCAGCCCGTTGTTGCAGCCAAAGGTCGAAACCATAATTAGCAACGCCATAATGCTGACTGCCACCGGCCCAAACACCGTCGATACGGCAGCCGTGGCCACGCGGTCGTATTCGGCAAACTGAATCCCCCGCCCCAGCACATCGGTAGCCTCTGGCGAGCCATGCAGGGGCAGAATGGAGAGGTAAGCTACATTGGCCAGGGTATAAATGGTGGTGACGAGCAGGGTGCCAAAGAATAAGGCCAGTGGAATGTTTCGGCGGGGATTTTTGATCTCGCCCGCAATGAACGTCACGTTATTCCAGGCATCGGCTGAAAACAGTGACCCTACCATTGAGGTGCCAAAGGCCAGTAGCAAAGCCAGTCCCGACAGCCGCACTACCGAGGCTACGCCCCCCTGATCGGTAAGGGTTAGCTGCGAAGCATCCCAGACGTTGGCAAAATTGGCCGATAGCGTATCGCTCCCCATGCCAATGCCAATCCCCACGATAATTAACCCGAACAGCGAGACCAGTTTGGCCGAGGTAAACACATTCTGGATCAGTTTGCCCAGTTGCACCCCCTGGCTATTGATCCAGGTGAGCAGAATCAGGCTGCTGACGGCGTAGAGCTTACCAATCGAAATCTTGACCGGCCCCAGCATAAACCAGACCTTTTCGGGGTTGAGTACCGGGAAAAACACCGCCGAGAATTTAGTGAAGGCTACGGCTACGGCGGCAATGGTGCCGGTCTGAATCACGGTAAAAACGGTCCAGCCATAGACAAACCCCAGCAGCGGATTGTAGGCCCGCTGAATATACACATACTGCCCCCCGGCCTTGGGCATCATACCGGCCAGTTCGCCGTAGCTGAGGGCAGCTGCCACAGTCAGTATGCCCGTCAGCACCCACAGCAGCAGTAGCCAGCCCGACGCGCCCAGGTTGCGGCCCATATCGGCCGAGACAATGAAAATGCCGGAGCCAATCATGGAACCCGCCACAATGAGGGTAGAGTCGAGGAGGCCCAGCGAGCGTTTAAAATCAGTCTTCTCGTCGGTTAGGAGTTGGTCGGTCATCAGGATGAAGGTTATAGAAGCAATATACCCCACAAGAACCGGGAGAATTGCCGAAAAAGCAAGGAGTTGAACCCAGAGAAAATAGGTAACTTGCCCTCTCCTAACCCTTTTCTCTATGAAAACCTTAAAAATCAATCCGCTGGCCATACTGGCCGGTATCGTAGCCGGGCAAATCGTCCCCGCTATCTGGTATATGCTGGTGGCTCAGTCGTGGATGCAGTTATCGGGCCTGACCGAAGCGCAGGCTCAGGCCGCAGGCTCCACGCCGTACATAATTTCGGTGGTTGGCTCTATCCTGGGCAGTACGTTTATGGCCTATATATTCCGCGATTTGCGCGTGGAATCCGTGCAGCGGGGCGGGTTGCTGGGCATGGGGTTTGGCTTCTTTTTCAGTGGTATAGACCTCTTTACCATCAGTGCATTTCAGCAACACTCACTTGCATTAGCCATTCTGAATGGTGTCCATTTAGTGCTGGTGTACGGCGTTGTTGGGGCCATTCTGGGTGGCTGGCGTAGTTGCCAGGCGGCCCCGGTATCGGTGCCATCGTCAGTTGACGCTTAACCAGTTATTCGGCTTATTTTTGCAGCATGGACATACGAAACAAGACCATTATTATTTCGGGTGCGTCGCGCGGCTTAGGCCGTGCGGCTGCCAAACTCTTCGCCGATAAAGGAGCTAATGTTGTGGTCACGGCCCGCTCAGCCAGCGATCTCGATGCGCTCACTGCCGAGCAGCCCGCCATTGTAGCCGTGCCAGGCGATGTGGGCAACGAGGCCGATATGCAGCGTGTGGTGCAAACAGCCCTTGATAAATTCGGGCATATCGACATCGTGATTAATAACGCGGGCTACGGCGTTTTCAAGAATGTAGATGAGATTACTGCTGATGAGTGGGACGCGCTGATGAACACGAACGTGAAAGGCACTTTTCTGCTCACTAAAGCGGCCCTACCTACGCTGAAAGCGCAGGGTTCGGGTCATGTGGTCGTCGTGGCCTCCGACGTGGCCAAGCGCACCTTTGCCGGTGGGTCGCTTTACACCGCCAGCAAGTATGCACAAGAAGCGTTTATGGGTGCTTTGCGGAAAGAGGTTCGTCCGCACGGGATCAAAGTGAGTGGGGTCTATTCGGGCCTGGTCGATTCGCACTTTCATACCAAAGGCCACGGCCACCCTACCTCAGCCAATTGGCTGAAAGAGCAGGATATGGCCGAGGCTCTGTATTACATCATCAGCCAGCCCGCTCACGTCGTCATCGATGAGTTAATGATTCACCCACTGGAGCAGGAATATTGAGAGAATTACCCCACCCGGGTGGGGTAATTCTACTGGCTCCACTCCGTGGGGGTTCTGTCCCAGCGGTGGGCTTTTAGTTCAGTCAGTAGGGTAGGGGCGAGGGGTTGTCCGTCGCTGGTAGCGAGGTTACTTTCTACGTTACGTACCTGCCGCATACCGGGAATGGTGGTGTGTATATCGGGATTGCTCAGAATGAACCGCAGGGCCAGATCAGGCATGGTCATGCCGGGTGGAATGAGGGGGCGCAGCGCATTGGCATGATCGACACTGCTGTTCAGGTTTTCCGGGACGAAGTAAGTTGACCGCCAGTCGTCGGTAGGAAAGGTGGTTTCTTTGGTAAAGGTGCCAGTCAGGGTGCCTTCATCGAACGGAACGCGGG
>JBBQUC010000554.1:0-2955 GCA_038212815.1 Cytophagales bacterium | reverse complement strand
CGGGACTACGATTCCCGGCTGGGCCTACCGCGATGTGCTGTATATGCTGATCGACTATTCTGAACGGGCCTATACGTTACTCCACCGCCCGCTGACGGCTGCTGAGCAAAACGAACTCTTTACTGTGTTTTTACACGTTGGCGAGGGGATGCACATCCCTGACCTGCCTGCCTCTTATACCGACTGGCAGGCCGACCGGGCGCGGCAGTTAGCCACCAACCTGGCCTATAGCGATTTTACGAAGCGGCTGTTTACCCGCTACCGGGAAGAACTTGGCGGGTGGCGGTATAGCCTGCTGTTGCAGGTTCAATCGCTACTGGTGCCCAAGCCAGTTTGCCAGTTGCTGCCTCTACCGGCAAGGCCCTTGCTGGCGCATAGCCTTGGGGTATACAAACTCCTGAACGGGCTACGGTTGCGGTCGCTGGTTCAGCGGGTGTTACTGCCTGCGCAGTATCTGGCCCAGATTCGGGGGTTAGATCGACAGCCTTAATGCGAAACTTACCGATAACGCAACAACTTTACCGGCTTTACGCTAATTTTGGGCGTTCGATAGGCAAATTCGACTCCTCCCAGCGACTATGGCAGAATTAATCAGGATGCCCAAAATGAGCGATACCATGACCGAAGGGGTCATCGCTGAGTGGCATAAAAAAGTAGGCGATACCGTAAAATCCGGTGATGTACTGGCCGAAGTAGAGACCGATAAGGCCACTATGGACCTGGAGGCTTACGATGAAGGTACGCTCTTATATATTGGCGTAGAAAAAGGCGCGGCTGTACCCGTCGATGGCATCATTGCCATCATTGGCAAGCAGGGCGAAGATTTCCAGGCGCTGCTCAACGGCAATACCGGGGGGAGTCAAGCACCTGCCGAAACCCCTAAACCCGAACCTACGCCGACCCCCGCAGCCAGTCAGCCCGCTCAGTCAACGGCACAACTGCCTATGCCTGCTGCCGTATCGGCGGCTCCGGCCGAGAACGTCAAGGCAACGGTGATCAGGATGCCCAAAATGAGTGACACCATGACCGAAGGCACTCTGGTGGTCTGGCATAAAAAGGAGGGTGATACGGTGAAATCGGGCGATGTGCTGGCCGAAGTAGAGACCGACAAGGCTACTATGGACCTGGAAGCCTATGAAGAAGGCACCCTGCTCTATATTGGCGTGAAAGAAGGTCAGTCAGTGGCCGTCGATGAAGTGATTGCCGTAGTAGGCGAGAAAGGCGCGAATTTTAAGGTATTGCTCGATGGTAGCCACCCCACCCCGGCCAGCCCTGGCGAAGCTGACCAAAATGTGCAGGCAGCTCAACCGGCTAATGCCGACACTGATCTGTCATATGCGGGGGACAAAGCCAATGATAATGGCCAGGCCATTGCGCACGACGGGCGGATTAAAGCCTCGCCATTAGCCAAAAAAATTGCTGAAGATAAAGGGATTAACCTCGCGCAGATACATGGTTCCGGCCCCGAAGGTCGCATTGTGAAAAGCGATGTTGAAGCCTTTGTTCCCGGACAACCCCAGGTTGCCAGGCAGCCTGCTGCCCCCAGTGCTACGCCCTCGGCCCCGGCACCAACTCCAGTCTCGGCACCCTCCACCCCAGTTGGTGGCAACTACGAAGATATTCCGCTTAGCCAGATGCGGAAAACCATTGCCCGCCGACTCAGCGAGAGCCTGTTTACCGCTCCGCATTTTTACCTGACCATGGAAATCAACATGGACAAGGCTATAAGTTTGCGCGGTCAGGTAAACGCTGTGGCACCGGTGAAGGTATCGTTCAACGATTTTGTGATTAAAGCGGCTGCCCTGGCCTTAAAACAACATCCAGCCGTCAATTCATCCTGGTTGGGTGACAAAATCCGCCGGTATGGTTACGTGAATGTGGGCGTGGCCGTAGCCGTCGAGGATGGATTGCTGGTACCCGTCATTCGGAATGCAGACCAGAAAACCCTCTCTGTCATTTCAGCCGAGGTGAAAGACCTGGCCGGTAAAGCCAAAGACAAGAAACTGCAACCCAAAGACTGGGAGGGGAGTACCTTCTCGATCTCGAACCTCGGTATGTTTGGTATCGACGAGTTTACGGCCATTATCAACCCACCCGACTCGTGCATCATGGCTGTTGGAGCCATTAAGCAAACGGTCAAGGTAGAGAACGGCGAGATAACCCCCGCCAATGTCATGAAAGTAACCCTCTCCTGCGATCACCGGGTGGTTGATGGAGCTACCGGTGCGGCTTTCCTGCAAACCGTAAAAGCTTTGTTGGAAGACCCAATGAAGATGCTGGTATAACCCACTAACTGGTTTATGATCATTCACGCAACAACTGTGGTTGGGGTTCGGCATAACGGGCAGGTATCGCTCGGTGCCGATGGACAGGCCACGATGGGGAATACCGTTGCGAAGAGTAACGTTCGTAAGGTTAGAACCTTACAGGGTGGAAAGGTATTGGCTGGTTTTGCCGGTTCGACCGCTGATGCGTTTACGCTCATCGAGCGGTTTGAAGAAAAACTCAATGCCTACGGCGGTAACCTGAAACGGGCGGCTATTGAACTGGCCAAAGACTGGCGTACCGACCGGTATCTCCGCAAACTGGAGGCCATGCTGATTGTGGCCACTAAAGAGGACTTATTGATTATTTCGGGGACGGGCGATGTGCTGGAACCAGATAACGATGTGGCGGCCATCGGTTCTGGCAGCATGTATGCACAGTCGGCAGCACTCGCCCTGAAAAAACATGCTTCCCACTTGACTGCCGAAGAGATGGTACGCGATAGCCTGCATATTGCCGCCGACATCTGTATTTACACGAACCATAATCTGGTCGTCGAGACGTTATAAATGAATAAAATGTTTATTTTTGACGAGAATACCACTCGACGTTATGCCCAGTTTCCGGCCTTTCCGGTTCAAAGATGCTTCCCGTCAAATCACCCTGGGCTTTGTGATCGCTCTGGTGCTC
>JBBQUC010000553.1:0-2955 GCA_038212815.1 Cytophagales bacterium | reverse complement strand
GCGAGGTACGGGTTGCCCACGGTAATGTTGGTAGGGTTGGCCGAGTTGACGTTGGGGTTCAGAAACTGGATACCGGGCCGCTGAATCCGGCGGTTGTAGGCCAACTTGATAATTTTACCCCCCTTCAGGTTCTTCGACAGGTTGATACTCGGCACCAGCGTACCATAGTCGGGTATTTTGGCTAATTGCGCCGACGATTCTTTGCTGAATGTAGCATTGATAAACGTGTACTCATACCGTGCCCCTACTTTAATGGTGTATTTACTCTTGGTTGCCAGGGTGTATGACGCATAGGTTGCCGATACATTCTGGTTGTAATTCAGGGTATTGTCGGGTCGGGTTTGATCCAGTACATACTCGCCAATGGCGGGGGCATTGTAGTAGCTAAACCGGCTGTTTACCTGCCGAAAAATGCCCTTACCCCCAATTTCGAGCAACTGCGTTTTTTGGAAAGGCACCTGGTAGTCGATTTGGAGGGTCGATTCCTGGTTATAGCTCAGGTTGTCGTTGCGTTGCCGGGCCAGCACCGTTTGCAGGTCAGTGCCATTCAGCAGGTCGGCCACAAAATTGTTGGTGTTGTTGTTGCGGCTATACAGCCCCAGAATGCTCAGTTCCTGCTGAGGTTTGTAAGTTTTGGTGTAGGTCACGTTCGCATCGACCGTGCCCGACAGGTTAGTGGTGGTCACGTCGCGGCCCGACAGAACCGGACTGGCTGCTCCCGGAAAGAACGTTTTGGTGAGCAGGTTATCCTGGTTAGAAATCATGTTGCGCACCCCATAGCGCACGCTGGCCGAGAGCGAGGTATTCTTATCGATGTCGTAGTCCCACCCCAATTGATAGGTACCAAACAGCCCGTGCGTACGGGTATCGGCCGTTTGCAGGGTAACGAGTTTACCGGCAGGAGTCTGCGTCGTTTGAGTATTGTCGAACGCTCCGCGCACATTATACATGGCCCGGCCAAACCCACCGAGGGTGAAGCCCATTTTCCCCTGCCGGTAGGAGCCGTTGAGGGCGAGGTTGCTACCCCGGTTGCCCACGCCGGAGTCGATATTGAGGGTGCCGCCCTGCAGGGTATTTTTCTTGGTGATGATATTCACAATCCCCGCCGAACCTTCGGCATCGTATTTGGCCGAAGGCGAGGTAATCACTTCCACCGACTTGATCATATCGGCGGGAATTTGCTTGAGGGCATCGGCCACACTGCTGGCCACAATGGTACTGGGCTTGTTGTTGATCAGCACTTTCACATTCTGGCTCCCGCGCAGGCTCACATTCCCGTCGAGGTCAACGGTAAGCATGGGTACTTTCCGCATCACATCGGTGGCATCGCCCCCTTTGGCGGTCAGGTCTTTTTCGGCGTTATAAACCAATCGGTCAACTTTCTGCTCAATCATGGCCGCCTGACCCGTCACGGTCACTTCGTTCAGCAACCGTACATCGGGCAGCATTTGCACCACGCCCACATTGATGTCGGTGCCTTTCACCACCGTAATTACCTTCGAGTCTTTGTTTTTATACCCGATAAACGAGTATTGCAGCGTATAGTCGCCGGGGGCAAGTTTATTGAGTACGAATCGGCCCCGGTCATCGCTGGTCGTACCGTCGATGGGCTTATTGGTTTTGGTGTCCATGAGGGCCACTGTCGCAAACTCAACGGGTTTGCTGGATAGAGAATCCATCAGTATCCCGGCAATTTTGCCATTGCCTTTCGGGCGGTCGTCGGCCTGGTCGTTCGTGCCAGGGATAAATGTTTTCTGTTGTCGCTGGCCAAAGCCCCCACCTCCCGGCCCACCACCGGGAAATTGAGCCAGTACGAGTGAAGTCAGACTAACGAAGAGCGTGGTAAACAGTATCGTTTTCATAAAACCTTTGCTTAGATACTGCAAAGGTACGGCAGGTGTCGGCCTGACACCTACACGACTTGACAAATAGCCCAAAAACCGGGATGAATGGCATGAAGTACCTGCTCAATCCGAAAATAGAACTGGCGGTTACCCGCTGGGTTAGGCTTTCAGCAGGGCCAGCAGGCTCATCACGGCGGCACAAATGGCCAGCCCACCAGCCTCACGGGCCTGCTCAATGTTGATTGACCGCATCCCGATTTCGCTAAACAAAAACCCCTCGAATTTTGGGGGCCACTGATACACAGCCGCTACGATATAAATGGCGGCCATCCCCCAGAAAAACCAGGGCTTGCCCACCCCGAAATAGGCCATAAAACAGGCCATAGCCGCAAACCCATAGATGGGTATCCAGACCTGCGGGTCGGGGTCGTTGAATTGGAAGCCCGCGAATAGAATAAAGAGGAGGCCGAAGACGATGGCAAGAATTTTACGCATAGCTGGTAAACAGGAAGGGTATAGCCAAAAGTAGTGCAGTGGGTGGGAATTTGCAAATGGGTGAGACACCTACTCCCCTCCCCGATACCAGGCTACGAACCGGCGGATACCGTCCTCGATAGGCACCGTTGGGGCATACCCAATACTGGCCTGGGCACGGCTAATGTCGGCGGCTGTTAGCTGCACATCGCCAGGTTGCATGGGTTGCCAGTCGATAATGGCGGCCTGCCCGGTGGCCTGCTCAATCAGGCGGACTAACGCCAGTAACTCCACCGGAGCCGAGCCGCCGATGTTCAGTAGGGCATAGCCAGCGGGATGGTTCATGGCAGCTAGTATTCCCACCACTACATCATCGATGTATGTATAGTCGCGGGCGGTGCTGCCATCGCCAAAGAGGGTGATAGGTTGATTGGTCAGAATGCGGTGGGTAAAGTGACTAATGGCCATTTCGGGCCGCTGCCGGGGGCCATAGGCGGTAAACAGCCGCAGGCAGGTAACTGAAAAGTCGTGTAGATGATGGTAGGTGTAGGCCAGCAGTTCGGCGGCTCGTTTCGAGGCTGCGTAAGGCGAGAGGGGACGGTCGGCAGCATCGGTTTCAGAAAAGGGGGGGGTAGCC
>JBBQUC010000552.1:0-2971 GCA_038212815.1 Cytophagales bacterium | reverse complement strand
TAAGATAGGTTCCTTAATTGAATCAACGTTCCTGTCACCCTGAGCGGAGTCGAAGGGCACTAAGCGCAAAGCTCCCAACGCGTCAGCAACTCCAGATTGTAGACTTTACTTCCCCCACTCACCCGGATTTTGGCGCCAGGCAGCGAGCGATTCGAGGGCATCAGCGGGGATGTAGTGGAGCGTTTGAGCTTCCTGCACAAGGGTGTCGTAGTTGCTGAGGCAGGCCAGTTTAACACCGGCAGTAGCGAAATTTTCGTTGGCAAGGGCAAATCCGTAGGTGAAAATGGCGATTATACCCACCACTTCGGCCCCCGCCTGACGCAGGGCTTCGACTACTTTCAGCGAGCTGCCCCCCGTTGAAATCAGGTCTTCCACCACCACCACTTTCGGTGCGTTGCCGGATGTATCTGCTTCCAGGCGGCCTTCGATCTGGTTGCCCATACCGTGCTTTTTTGGTTCCGGACGCACGTAGCAGTAGGGGAGACCCAACTCGTCGGCGATGAGTGCCCCCTGCGGAATACCCGCTGTGGCTACGCCAGCAACTACTTGTGTATCAGGGTATTGAGTACGAACCAGATCGGCCAGTGCGTGCTTGATATAGGTGCGCACGTCGGGGTAAGCCAGTGTCAAGCGGTTGTCGCAGTAGATGGGCGATTTCCAGCCTGAACTCCAGGTAAACGGGTCGGCGGGGCGGAGGCGAACGGCCTGCACGGCAAGCAGGTGGCGGGCAACGGTTTGAGCAACAGTAGACACAGGCAGGTGGGTGATTTTAAATGTTGCACAAAGTTGCTCATTAGAAATATGAAATGTGATGTATGAAATGGCTGACGCAAGCGTATTTATGCGTTAGCCATTTCATACATCACATTTCATACCCCTCCATGAAAACCCTTCTTCTCTTCCTCGTCGCGCTGCCTTTGTTGGCTCAGCCCAAAATCAAAGGACAGGTCGTTCGGCTCGACCCGCGTTTCGATAAGCTCGTGCCTAAAGATGCCGTAATCGAAGAGCTGGCGGCTGGTTTCGAGTGGGCCGAGGGGCCGGTTTGGGTGAAAGCTACGGTCACCGAACCTGGCTATCTGCTCTTTTCCGACGTACCCAAAAACACCGTTTATCGCTGGGCCGAAGCTGACGGGTGCAAGCCATTCCTGATGCCGTCGGGCTACACGGGCCGGGGTACGTATAGCGACGAGCCGGGCAGCAATGGCCTTACCCTCGACGTGAAGGGGCGGCTTATCTCCTGCGAACATGGTGACCGGCGCATTTCGGCGATGCCGCTGACGGGTGTAGGCGGGAAAATTACCCTGGCCGACCGGTACCAGGGCAAGCGGTTCAATAGTCCCAATGATGTGGTGCAACACGCCAACGGCAGCTTCTACTTCACCGACCCACCCTATGGGCTCGCTAAAAAAGAAGCTGATCCCAGCCGCGAAACGCCCCTGTTCGGCATATACCGCGTTGATCCAGCAGGCGTAGTATCGCTGGTAGTGAGCGACCTGACGCGTCCTAATGGGCTAGCCTTTTCGCCCGACCAGAAGACACTGTACGTGGCGCAGTCAGACATGACCCGACCAGTGATTATGGCCTATCCGATGCGGCAAGACGGTTCGGTGGGGGCGGGACGGCTGGTCTATGATGCCTCTTCGTTGATGAAACAGGGCCTGAAAGGGGCTCCCGATGGCATCAAAGTCGATAGTAACGGCCATCTCTGGTCGACGGGGCCGGGTGGGGTGCTGGTGTTGGCCCTCGACCCTAAAACGGGCAGTGGTACGTTGCTGGGCCGGATCGACACGGGCGAGGCTACAGCCAACTGCGGTTGGGGCGACGATGGCAGCACCTTGTATATCACTGCCGACGGTTTTCTGTGCCGGATAAAAACGACGGCGAAAGGCGCAGGCTGGTAGCCGATAGGCTTAACTGATTTTTAATATGTTGGCTACTTTTTTTGCCACACTTGATGCCGTTATCCCGCTGGACCCATCAGTAAAAGCGAGCATTGGGCAACTCACCCAGCCGCTACACGTACCAAGACATACGTTGCTGCTACAGGAAGGCCAGGTGTGCAGGTCGCTCTATTTTATTGGTCAGGGTTTGGTACGGGCCTATCGCCAGCAAGCCGATGGTCGGGAAATTACTACCTGGTTCGCTGCCGAGCAGGAGTTGTTCACCAGTGGCTACAGCTTCATCAGCCGGGCACCCAGCCGCGAAACCATCGAAGTTCTCGAAGACGTTACTGGCTTTTGTATCTCCCAACAGGCACTGACTGACCTCTATGAGCAACACCCTGTTGTGGATCGGCTAGGTAGGCGACTGACTGAACACTATTACTTTCAACTCGAAGAATTGTTTGCCAGCCAGATCACACTTTCGGCCACGGAACGATACGAGCGGTTGATTAGTACCGCCCCTGGGTTACTTCAACGGGTGTCATTAGGGCACATCGCGTCGTACCTGGGAATGACGCAGGAGACGTTAAGCCGTATTCGCGCCCGACCAATTCGCCCATCAGGGCCAACGCGTTCCAGCTAAGGGGAGGCAACAGACTTTTTGACTTTAATCAAAAAAAGGCCCTTCCTATCGGCTCACTTTTGTCGTGTTCATGCACCCAATAAACACGTTCATAAGTATGCACACGCAGACCGACTGGCTTGTCTATGGCCTACAGGAGTACCTGATTTATGCGCTGATCTACAGCCTGTTGGCTGTGCCACTGTTTTATTTTTTCTGGCGATGGGGCCAGGGTCGGTTTGCCCGGTGGCGTATTCAGACTCGTCGGTGGGCTACCCCGGCCATGCTCACCGGTGAGGTGAAGAATTCGTTGATGACCTTCGGCGTGTTCGCCCTGATCGACGTCGGGCTGTATGCCGTACAGCTACAGGGCTATACCCAAATTTATACCGATGTGGCGGCGTATGGCTGGTGGTATCTGGTGGGTAGCGTCGGCCTGATGCTGGTCATACACGATACCTACTTT
>JBBQUC010000551.1:0-2986 GCA_038212815.1 Cytophagales bacterium | reverse complement strand
AAAAGCGATTTTCATAAGTATGCAGGTATTTAGTACCTAAACAGATAGTACTGGGGTATAGTTTGGCGGATAACAAAAGCCACACCCCCTTGACTGAGTGTGGCTTTTGTTCATTGTATTTGTTGTTTACCTTACGGCATCAGTACCGTATTAATCGAATGAATTACCCCGTTCGACTGGAATACGTCGGCAATCTCAACGGTCGACTTGCCGCCTTTGGCATCTGTCAGTACCAGTTTCTTGCCTTTCATCTTGGCCGTTAGTTTTTCGCCCTGCACAGTGGTCAGGGTAGCCATTCCGTTTCCGGCTTTGATGGCTTTAGCAATCTCAGCCGACCCCATTTTGCCCGCTACTACATGGTAGGTCAGGATTTTGGTCAGGGTTTCTTTGTTTTCGGGCTTCACCAGCGACTCTACCGTACCGGCAGGTAGTTTATCGAACGCCTTGTTGGTTGGCGCAAACACTGTAAACGGGCCGGCACTCTGGAGGGTTTCGACCAGACCAGCGGCTTTAACCGCAGCTACCAGGGTAGTATGGTCTTTCGAGTTAACGGCATTTTCAATGATATTTTTGGTAGGGTACATGGGCGCACCGCCTACCATAACTGTACCCTGGGCATTCGCATTAATGGCAACAAAAGCCAGCATAGTAACTGCGGCAATAAGAGATTTGATGGTCGTTTTCATTAGAAATTACTTGTGTTTGTGAATTAAAAAGCTATAGTGTTGGTGGCCACCGAACGTTGAACAGACTTACGCCGATTAGGAACGCCTGGATTCATTGCCAAAAAAAAAGTAGTGATTTCTTTCCCGCTTCCCGCAACCTACAGGTGTTTTAGCCCGTATAGGTCTTGATTTCTGAACCCCCATTGTTAACCCTAAAGCCGTATGAAAAAAATTACCCTACTTAGCGTAGCAGCTGCGTTTCTGTTCGTTTCCAGTTGCAAAAAAACGGAAGATGCCCAGCCTCAATTCGGCACCCTGGGCGACCATGTCTGGGCCGATGTCAACAGCAATGGGCAGCAAGAGGCCGGTGAGGCATCTATGGAAGGAATAAAGGTGTTGCTATACGATGGGGCTGGCACGCGTAAGATAGATAGCACTACCACCAACTCGGCTGGGCAGTATCTCTATGACAAACTAGCCTCTGGCACCTATAAACTGCGGTTTGTGGCCCCAACGGGTGCAGTATCCACCGTAGCCGGGTCAGGCAACGGGGTATCTGACAGCGACATCAACTCGCTCGGCTGGACCCGCACGGTTACCATCGACGTGTCGAAGCCCATCACCGACACCTTGCGGGTAAACACCTTACTGGATGCCGGTTTCCGGGCGCAGACCAGTTATGCCAAAGACGTAAACGTGATTCTGATGGCCAGTTGCCAGCCCTGCCATGTAGAAGGGGGCGGGGTTAACTTTGAAAAACGGGTGAAGCACGTAAACAACTACACCAATGCCAAAGGCATTGCCACCACCATGCTGGATCGGGTTAGCCGGGCGCAGGGCGCGGCAGGTATGATGCCCCGTGGCGGCACCCGCCTATCGGAAGAAAAAATTGCCGTCATCAGAAAATGGATCGAAGACGGACTGGCGCAGTAAGCCAGCAAAACGCGCAGCCTGGCAGTCTCTAAAACAGTAAACAACAGCTTCGATGGCCCTTGCTCAAGTTGAGCAGGGGCTTTTTTATAGGCTGATGAGTAAGGTCTTTACTATCGAGGTAGCTCAGGAAAATCTCAAAATCGGCGATAAGATTGAAGGTTCCCGTATTCCTCGTAAGGATAAAATTACATGGCAGCGGCCAACCGTCACCTTTTAGCCAGGCTTCATCGTCGGCATTCAGATTGCCGCCGGAGTAGATGGTAAAGAACAGGTTGGTCAAGTCGCGCAATTCAAGCAGAATAGGCGCAACGATCCATTCTGAACGGGCTTTTTCGGTTCACATCAGTAGGTCACGGGCGCGGGCCTAATGCTTTCTGCAAATCGCTGCTAATGGTAATGGGGGTAACGGGGCAAACAGGCGTTGCCGTTGGCTTTTGATACCAAACTTTTGTTCGATGCTTTCCAGGGTGAAGTCGGTGTAGGCCATGTTCAGGATGGGTTTTGTTCACCCAAATTTACGGTGTATCTTCCGCTTTTCAATCCCCTGCTTATGCCCCTGATTCAAGACTCTTTAGCTATTTTGGCTGTTTTGATGGCCAATATTCTGGTGGCCGACCGCCTGACCCGATTCCCCGTTTTTAAGCAGCTTGGCACCTCACTCACCGTGATTATTCTGACGGCGGTAACGGCCAACCTGGGGCTGATTCCGACCTCCACCAATGCTCCTCCGCTGTACGATGGCATTTTTACCTACCTAGCCCCCATCTCTATTTTTTACCTCCTGCTCACCGTCGATCTGCGGAGTTTGAAACGCGCCGGATCGCCTATGGTGTTCAACTTTTTCATTGGTGCCGCTGGCACGATGCTGGGCGTTTTGGCCGGTATGTGGGCGGTGGCGGGGCCAAAAGGTTTTGGTGAACTCTATTATGCCCTCGGTGGGATGTTTGCCGGTACCTACACGGGCGGGAGCAGCAACCTCAACGCTATTGCGCTCCACTATGGGGTGAACAAGGCCGGGAATCTGTATGCCGCAGCCATTGCTACCGATAATATTGTAACGGCTCTTTGGATGGGGGTTACCCTACTGTTGCCCCAACTGCTGAACCGCTATTTTCCGCGCCAACTGGAATACAACTGGACCCCCGCCGAAAAAGAGCAGTTTGAGGCCGAGGCCAATGCGCAAATCAGTGATATTGAGACCCTGAGTCCGACAGACCTGGCCCTGCTAATTGGGTTGGGGGTACTGGGTTTATTCATTTCCGGGCAGGTTGCCGGTTGGGTGCCTGCTATTCCTAAAATCCTGACGCTGACCACCCTTGCGCTGTTGCTGGCGCAGTGGCCTCCCGTTCAGAAACTGCGGGGTGTGCGGGTGGTGGGTATTTTCTGTA